>JBDSFL010000412.1:0-4901 GCA_039919545.1 Thermoanaerobaculia bacterium
AAGTCCGGTTCCCGTTTCGTCCAGATAGACGTGATTGGTATCCCATGGCGCCTTGAACGACGCGATCAATCGAGAATCACAAGACGGCGTCGCGACGCACGTAGGGCTCGGGCCGCCATTGACGCGCTTGATGTCCCATACGTCGATGAATGGCTCGGACCTCGCGAAATCGGTTCCACCGGTCAGAAGCTTCGTGCCGTCTTCCGACACCGCCACATGGAAGACGAAGTGATCCTTTTTGTGGAATCGTCCGATCGCAGGTCCTGCGATCTCGCCCCGTCGCAGATCGAAGGCGAGGACACCGCCTTCGCCCAGCGTGAAGAACGCGAGGTCACCCTTCACGTTTCTTGCTTCTCCGTTCGGGATGCCGAATTGCCAGGTACCCGTTTCGAGGATCCCGCGGTCCGTCCACGATGCGTCGCGCGCGATGGCGACGTCGCGCATATTCACGGACGAGGCGCCCTGCAACCTGAGCTGCGTGCGCGTCGGCCGCATGCAGCGGACTCCGAGCACATCGAGCGAGCTGGGGTATGGCCCGCTTGCGCCCTCGGCGCTTCCGAAAGCGTGGCGCGACTGTGCGGCGCCGAAATGGATCATGGCCGAGAAGATGTCGGCCGATCCTGACACTCGCTGCGCCCCGCTCGCTTCCACCGAGATCACTTCGCTGATCGAAGGCCTCAACGCGAGGGCCGTCGTTTCGTAGAGCCCGGTGCCGGGCTCGGGCGCCAGCCCATCACTGGGGCACGCTTGCAGCTCGAGGTCCTGTCCTTCGAGCCGCTCGAGTCGACGTCCACACTGCGAACCCCTCTGCGCTGTCGTGATGCCTGCCGAACTGATGGTGCGATAGGCGCGGTTGAGGTCCACGACCGTGATTCCACTCCCGAAGATCGCGATGTAACCGAGGGAACGAAGGCTGAAGCGGACGCGCAGCTGCTCCCCCGCACGGACCGAGACACCGTCGCGCTCACGCACCAATCGGACACCGTTTGGAGACTCTTCGTCAGCCGCTTCGTCGAGATGGCTATCCCACCCGTTATGAATGTCGAATGACCAGCTCTGTCCCGTGGTGACGTTGTCGATCGTGACGCGCTGAAAATGATCCCAATCCCGCTCCGCTGGCGGATCCGAAGGCGAGTTCCTGACGCAGGAGTCGGCCCCTGGACGGAACTGCAGGGACGCTTTCCGTTCATGCGTGGATCTCAGCTTCAGCTTGAGCGTGTAGGTGCCATCGACTGCCGGGGGCAATCTCTTGCTGTTGTCGTCCCCATCGTCGTCGTAGTCGCCGTATCGGGTCCAGAACTCGCTGACGGAAAGGACGTCCGGAGCCTTGGGGTCCTTCGTGTTCGGGATCGATTTCCTCGGAGGGTTCGTCTCGTCGGATTCAAGCAGCTCCATGCGGATGGGCAGACCGTACGGGAACGAGCCTGTAGAGGCCACGAACTCGGAAGCCGTGAGGCCGTTCACGGCCGAGAATGCCGTGCGAATCCCCCCGATCGTCGGACTGAAGCAAGGATGACCGACTTCCCAGCCCGAGGTGCCGCATCCGGTCCGATCAGAGCCGTCCTGGAGCGACTTTCTTACATCCTCGACGCGAAGGGTCTTGGTCGCCCACTGACTCCCAACCAGGGAGTTCCAGAACACGCGGTTATGCCGGTCTGCCGCCATGCCGCGAATGTCCTGAGTCTTCTGCGTCATCACCGAATAAGGCTTCGGACCCTTTCCGGTGATGTCCGAGAGCTCGAACGCGAAGATGCTCCCTGTCGCGGAGCCGGCGATGAGGAGCCCGCCCGACTTCACGAAGTCGTGAGCGATGTTCGTGTCACCGAGCAGAAGCGGTGGGGTGACGCCGGGAGGAACATCGATGCCCACGGAGCCAACGTCGCCCTCCGCGGCAGGCCGTGTGGCGAACACGAACACGCTCGGCGCTCCCGTGAGGTATTTGTGGGCCACGGGAGGCTTCTGAGAATGATCCGTCGTTGAAATGAACTGGGGATCCAGCGTGAGATTGAACGTATGCCCCGCCGGAAGAACGCCCTGCGGCGTGACGGTCAGCCGAGCGCCGGAAAGCGAGACTTTCACGAAAATCTCTTCGCCTGTCGTCCTCGAACGATTGTCCTTCGTGATTCCGATGTCCTGGAGCGTCGCGACACACTTTTCGCCGCGCGGACAGTCGAGCACCGACTGCGGAGTGATCAGATCGAGCGCGCGGTCGAAGTCGAACGTGAACTCGTTCAGGGAGTCGGATTCGAGATCACCCCTCGCCACGAGCAAGAACGCCTCTTCGGCCGGAGCATCGGCACTCACGTTCGAAGGGTTCACCCTCGCAATAGGCCCGACGGAATTCCAGGCTCCATTGGGCTCGACCGTGGTGGTGAGGTGCTGACCGGTGTCCTCCCCCAAGCGATAGAGCTCGATCCGGCTGTCGATCGGGAGAGGAATATCGTCGGCGGGCTTCAAGGAGACGGAGCCGACGGTCGAGGCACAGGCCTTGACCTCGAACGTGATTCGGAGACAGGTCTCGGCGAGCTTCGGCTCTTCGAGGGGGAATCGCACGAGCTGAAATGGGCGCGCGTCCAGCAACCGGGGCCGCAGGACCTTCTCTCCCGTGGGCACGCTGCCCAGGTCGGTCATCGAGTTCGCACCGCCCGTGATCGCATCGAAGGCGATTGAACCGAGAATCCAACCGGTGGCGGGATCACGACGCACGATCTCCAGCGGCGAACCGATGATGACGGGGAGGACGAAGTGTCCGTCCCAATCCTGCGCCCTGGGCCTGTAGACGATCGCGTCGGCATACTTGTTGTAGAGAATCGCGAACTGGGAGCCGATCGAAGCCGATCCGGCGAAACCGACGAGTCCTCCCAGCTCGAGAGTCGAGCTGAAGATGAATGCGGCCGACTGGCGCGCGCTCAGCTCGAGAAGGTAGCTGCGGATGAGGGCCCTCGGAACGCTCAAGGGGGCTCGTTTTCCGCGAGCACTCGGGATCGCTCCCTCACCGGGCTGGTCCGCTTCGGCGTTGGAGACCAGCCTCTTCCCTCCACCTCCATCGACGACGCTCGCCAGGTCGAGGAGCTCCAGGCGAGTGCCCCACGGAGTCGATGTGGGCGCTCCGACGAACACGATCGAACCGACGGGAGCAGGTGTCGTGACCGGGACCTTGACGCGAAGAGATGAGCGCGCCTTGCCGTCAAAATCGATTTTCACGTACGCGCCGACCTCGAGCCCAGGATTCATCGTCACACCAAGTGTCGACTTCTCCAGCTCGCTGACGCGGATGAGGGTCGCGACGTCGAACGCTCCCGCAGGTGATGTGACCTGGATACCGTCAAGAGTCGTGAATGTCGTCTCTTCTCCGGGCGGGGCGACGAAGCCACGGAGATCAGCCGTCACGAACGGACCGAGGCGAAAGCTCGCCGCCTCGGAGCCGTCCGGACTCGTGACATGAACCCAGACCTTGCTTGCGATCGTGACGATGAATGCAGGTGGATGGCCGAGCTCGTACACGATCTTGCCGTCGGACGCGGGCGAAAGCGTCAGCTTCTGCGGATCGAGCGGTCCCTCGATTTCGGCCCACATCGACCAGGGTGTCTCGCCCGCAGGAAGCGTCGGGATGGCCCCGCTCTCCGCTGTGATCTTGGCTCTCCCGTTGATGGGCACTTCGAGATGGAACTTCTCGGGATGGACCTGCCCGCCGAAGACGACCACGTTCGAGGTCGTGAAGCTCCACGACACGACGCTGCCCTGGTATGGCGTTCCGTCGGTATCTCTCACGCGGCCCAGGAAGCGGCACAGGATGGTGCGCGACGGAGGCAGAAGGCGCGACGCGCTGAACGAGATCAGCGTTCCGTCCGTAGACAGGCTGACCGTCCCGGGGATGAAGGTTCCGGTGGCGGTGCCATCGGCATTCGCGATCTGCACGTCGATCGTGTTCGATGAAACCGACGCCGGATCGAGCGCCTCGGAGAAAAGAACTGTGACGATCGAGCCGATGGCCTGGCCCGTGGCGTGATCGATGGGCTGGAGACGGGACACGGTCGGAGCGACTGCACGAATGACGATTCCGACGTTTACGACTGATGCCGTGACCACGTTAGCGATCGTGGTCGTTCCCTTCTCGTCCCGTGTCGGGTGAAGCGCGGTGAGCGTGGCGCTGGCTCCCGCTGGCACCGCCGCCGCATATATGCCTCCGGGCACCGAGAGGTCCTGCGTACCGAGGCCACTCACGGTCACCCGCGAGCTCGCGAGTCCAAATCCGCTCTTGGCGGTCACCGCGCCCCACGCGAACGCGATGGGCGCCTTGGCGTGCAGTACGAGATACGTTCCCTCGCGAATCAAACCCTCGAGCGGAAGCTGCGAGTTCGTGGCCTCGGGCGTCGAGACGATCTTCTGCGTCGATCCTTCCCTGACCGCCCGTTCGATGACGCGCGCAAACGCGCCGCGATTGTCCGCCGGCTGCTCGATCCAGCTCGCGAGCACGAACTGCGCTTCCCCGGTCTGCGCGAGCACGAGATCGCTCGGGACGTTCACCTTCATGCTGGCCGGACGGGCCAGCACGGTTCCGGCGAGATCGACTTGCACGGCGGCCACGAGATCGAACCCAGGCGGCACCTGAGCCTGCGGGAACTCTGCGCTCGTGAGCAGTCGCGCCTTGACGATGGTTCGCTGCGCCAGCGCGCCCTCAGCGAGCACGACCTCGACACCATCCGGCGAGACGATCGAGCCGCCGCTCGGTCCGAGCACCGACCCACGATCGAGCTGATCGGGGAACGGAAACAGCCGCACGTTGTCGACGCCGCTCTCGAGCACCACCTGCGCGGCACGCGGGCTCGGCGAGACTCTGAACGACATCGCCCCGACGGCGGCGGGAGCCGCGCTCCCTTGCTCGGTCACCGTCAGCGGCG
>JBDSFL010000415.1:0-3945 GCA_039919545.1 Thermoanaerobaculia bacterium
GCGAAATTGAATTCCTGCCGGTGGGTGAAGGTGCCAGACCCGGCGATGCCATTGTCGTGCGGTACGGTTCTGCTAACGCCTACGAGCTGATGGTGATTGATGGCGGAAACCTGGACTCGGGGCGGGCAGTCGTTAGTCACTTACGCAACGAATTCGGTGACAATGCCGTCGTTTCTCATGTCGTATCGACCCATCCTGATGCTGATCACGCATCGGGCCTGCGGGAGGTGCTTGCCGGTCTCCCAGTGAAGAATCTCTGGCTGCACGTGCCCTGGCTCTGGGCGGCAGATGCGCGACCATACTTCGCGAACAAGAACTGGACCGATTTGGGCTTAGCTCAGACCCTCCGCAATGAATACAACATCATCGACGATCTCGTCGGACTTGCGGCGAAACACTCCATCGCGGTGCAGGAACCGTTTGCGGGCTCGTCGATCGGCCCGTTCCACGTCTTGTCTCCATCTAAGAACGTTTATCCGCTCTTGCTGCCGCAGTTCGATCGAACGCCTGATGCGGACCGAGTGGCAATCGCGCAGGCCGGCCTCTGGATCGGAAAGGACCCAAACGTCTTCGTCAGACTGCTCGAGAAGGCGGTGGCGAAGGTCCAGAAATGGGTTGACGAGAACTGGGAGTACGAGCGGCTTCGAGACGGGGGCCACACGAGTGCCAGCAACGAGTCCAGCGTCATCCTCTACGGAAACTTAGGCAGCAATCGTCGGGTACTTCTAACCGGCGACGCTGGAATCTGGGCCCTGACGATGGCGAAAGCCTATGCCGATTCAAATGGGCTACCCCTACGGGACTTCATGTTCGTGCAGATCCCCCATCACGGCAGCCGCCGAAACGTCGGTCCCACAATCTTGAATGAACTGATCGGACCGATCCGTCCGAATGGCGCAGCACCGCACTCGACGGCATACGTGTCGGCTCCAAGGAATGATGACACGCACCCCCGAAAAATGGTCCTCAACGCATTCATGCGTCGCGGCTTCCAAGTCGCCGCGACCCAAGGCGAGAAGATCGTATTTCTGGGCGGCTTTCCAGCGCGCCCCGGCTACGGATCACTCCCCATGCTCCCGTTCGCCACTCAAGTGGAGGAATATGACTAGGCCGACTGCGAAGGAAGCAGGCCCGCAGGGAGGCGACCATCGTAGATCGTTGAAGGATCAAACTCGCTGGCAACTGTGGCTGATGGTAGCCGCCAATGCGATGCTTCTATATGGGATAATCCAAGCGAACGCGATCAGGCTTTGGGGTCTGGGCGGCGCAGTCACCGATGCGCAGAATCTCCTTCCTGTCGGCGTCGCGCTTGTGGTTACGACGGTGCTCAATGGCCTGCTCAGCGCAGAAATGAAAGCGCGCCTCGTATTCCTCCGCTGGAATCACGCGCTGCCCGGTCATCGCGCGTTCAGTGAATACGCAGTCCGCGACCCGCGCGTGGATATTAGTCTCCTAGCCAACCGTCGTGGTACGCAACCGCCGACTGACCCAATGGAGCAGAATCGATCGTGGTACAGACTCTATAAGGCCGTTGAGAACGACCCCGCGATTCGCCAGGTTCATCGCGACTACTTACTGTTGCGTGATTATGCGGGTCTATCGGTCGTATTCATCGTCTGTTGCGGGCTCGCGGGAGCCTACGCGATTTCATCAAGAGCAACCGCGTTCGCGTATTTCATTCTCCTCACCGTTCAGTTCGGACTCGTGCGGCACGCGGCAGCAAACTATGGAATTCGGTTTGTCACGACCGTGCTGGCTCGGGGAGCGACCCGAGAAAAGTCGAGGGCGCCGAAAGACAAGAGGGCCGATACGCGTCGCCGCCCGGTGAAGAGTCCGACCATCCAACCGCCAGTGGACTTTGAACGCGGCAGTTAAATCTCGAAGATCCCAATCCGGCTCTTTACTTCGAGTTTCAATGTGCGACTAGGTCGCCGGCATACTCGCTCTCTTGCACCAGATCCAGAGAACTATCGACCGGGGCGAGGTGAAAGACCGGGCCGAGGTCGCGCGGCGCTCGGACTCACGCGGGCCAGGGCCACGCAGATCCTGGACCCTCTGCTGCTTGCGCCGGACGTCCAGGAGCGAATCCTCGGACTGGAGGCGGAAGGGGATGAGGAGCCGAATCGGGACCGTGCGATGCGTCCGTTGGTGCGCGTCGTCAAGGGCGGAGCAGGTGCGGCTCCTGGCTCAGCGATTCACACCGTCTCGGGCCAGAACTCTAAGTTGTCATCTCGGTCTGACTGATACGACGGTTCGAGAGTGGGTATGACAGGCTGTCGTCTAGACCCGGTCACCTACGGGGAAGAGGTTCAACGGCGCGCCAATCGCCCCCTGCTTCGGCCAGGAGGGCGCGGACACCAGCGGTCGCAGCGCACGCTCCCCTCTAGAGCGGCTCAGTGTCGCCGACCACTTCCAGTCTGGGAGCTTCTCCTTCACCACAGGGACCAGCAGCAGAAGGTCAAGAGTCTGAGTCACTCTGGCCCGCGTAAGCCCCAGACGTCGCGCGACCTCGGCTCGATCCTTCGCGTCGCTGCAGTCGATTGCCCTCTGGATCCGATGAGCCAGTGCGAGCATGACCGCCAGGTGAGCAGACGGCGCTCCGAGCCCGAGAGGCAGGCTTTAGCTCGAACCCTTTCCGTCGCCCCTTCCGTACCCGATGAATCTCCCCCGCGACCACTCTCATGCGATCGGTTCATACCGCGTTCAACCATGCTCGAGCCCTCGTCTTGGATTCTTGCCGCATTGAAGCCCGTCTCCGAGTACCAAGGAAAGAACACGAGGACGGCGGTGTCGGCGCCGACTTGGATCCGGCCACTACGACGGAGCTCGGGGCGCGTCCTTGCGTTGTCCTATCCTCCACGCGACCAGCAAGGACAACTCAGGACCGAAAGCGGCAGAACTAGGCTGGCGCGACGATCCGCCCGAGGTAGCGACGCTCGAAGGTCAGCCTGACCCGCCGGAGGGCATCGAGCGCCTCGGGGCTGCTATCGACTCGAAGAGTCGAGAGTTCCTGGAGCTCCGGTGCATCGATGAACCGGCCCGGCTGACCAGCGAGGAGCTCGTTCAGACGGCTGAGAGCGCTCTCGACGAGCGTCTCCCTCCCGAGGGTCGCGAGGCACTCCGCGACATGCAGCTCGGCGTAGAGCAAGTCCTCGACGAAACCGAGCCCCCGCGCGCGCACGGCCTGCTTCTCGAACGCGGAGAGGGCCTTCTCGAAACGTCCGCGACGCATCTCAATGATGGCGAGGCCGTTCCGGATGGCGTGCAGCTGTACCGGGCTTCCCAGGCGCAGGGCCAGCTGCAGCGCCTCGGCGTAGGTCGCCCTGGCGTCGTCCAGGCGCCCGAGGAACACGAGCGAGAGCGCCTCGTTGATGAGGGTCATCACGTAGGGCCCGGCGTCGAGGATCCGGTCGAGGAGCGAGCGCGCGCGGTCGAAGAGGGCGAGCGCCTCGCCATCGCGCTCCTGCTGGGCCACGAGCGTACCGAGAGCGGCCAGCGCCCGACCCTCCCAGTTGGTCTGCCCAAACTCCCGGAAGGTGGTGCCCGCCGATTCCAGCAGCCGCTCCGCCGCTTCGAACTCGCCGGCGAAGCTCGCGGCAGACCCCTCGAAGTAGTCGCAGATCGCGCCGAGGAACTCCGTGTCGAACGATGCCTGGAGCGCCGCGCGCGCCTGCTGGGCACTCGCTCGAGCAGCCCGCGCGTCGCCCAGCAGGTTCTGCGCCTGCGAAATCAGGAGCAGGGCCTCCGCGGAGAGCTGCGGGCGGCTCACGAACGGCGGTGCCGGGGGGAGGACGTCTTCCGGGAGCGCTGCAGCGGCGCGGAGGAGCTCCTCGCCGAGACGGAGGAACGCTCGCGGGTTTTTGGGGAGACTCGCGGCCGAGAGCTGGCACGCGTAGATATACGCGTACCCGCGCGCCGGGTGGGTCGCGACCTCGAGCACCTTCG
>JBDSFL010000417.1:0-29544 GCA_039919545.1 Thermoanaerobaculia bacterium
GCGGTCGCGAATCTCGAGGCGCTGATGCGCCCCACCGCCACGTTCCTGCTCACGGCGTCGCACGACGACCAGCCGGCGGATCGCGGCACGGCTGCCGCGCGCATCGGCTGGGGGCTGGATCCCCTGACCACGGCCACCGCGGAGCTTTCCGGGCTCACGCTGAACGCCGAAGACGCCGGCGGACGCCGCGGCCTGGCCGACGCTCGCGTGGGGATCTCGGGGCGATTCCCGAGTCTCGCCTTGAACGTTGCGCTGCGGGCCGGCGCGCGCAGGTTCTCGGACGCATCCGCCGTTCCGATCTTCGACGTGCAGCTCGAGCGCACCGCGGGAGCGTTCGAGCTCGCGCTCCTGCTCGCCCGCGACACCGCGCTCGATTCCGCCCCGTCGTACCGCTCCCACGTCACAACCGAGACGCTCGCGCTCGGCCTGCGGCGACCGCTCGCCAGCGGTCGCGCACCGGGCTCGACCTTCACCTTCGCGGCCGAGGTGCGCGCCAGCCGCTTCGCCGATGAGAACGCCGCGCTCGCGGCCTCCGCCTGGGCCGAGCTGCCGCTCGGGCACGTCGGCCCCGTACGGCTGGCGGGCACGGTGGCGGCGTCCTACCGCGACACGCGCGACGTGCGCGTGCGCGGCGTGTTCGTCGGGTCGTCGCTCCTTCCCGCGGGGGGCTTCGCCTACGAAATACGAACTCCGTTCGACCCGTACGTCACCCCGGAACGTCAGCTCGAGGCCCGCGCCGGTTTCCACGCGGTGCTTCCCGCGTCCGCTTCGCTCACTCTGTCGTTCACGGGGGAAGCGGGAGCGGGGCGCGAGCGCGCCACCGGCTTCGGCCCATCCACGGGAACGACGCCGCTCCCCGTCTCGCTCGCGCCGGGGAGCTACTCCCGCCGCTACGCTCCCTATCGACTGGCGTTTTCCGGCACGTACGGGACCGGCATGACCACCCTCCAGGCCGAGGTGGGACACGCCTCGTCGGCGTTCTACGAAGTCACCAGCGTGGACCTCCGCGTGACGAGGCGCTTCTGAGCCCCCCGCCGCGCCTGCGCGCTGCGCCCATCCGGCCCTTCGATCGCTACGTGCTCGGCGCGCTGGTGATCCTGGCTCTCCATGCGGTCCTCTATTTCTTTTTCTGGTGGTTCCGCCGCGAGCACGTGGGCATCCCCGTTCTCTTCGCTCTCCTTTCCGCAGCGATGCTCTACGGGGTCGGACGGATGCTGGTGGGCTGGTACAACGTGCTCTTCATCGCACAGCCCGCGTGGATCGCGCCCTCGCCCGCGGCCGTCACCGCGATCTTCATCACCGCGACCCCCGGCGAGCCGGCTGCGATGTTCGACGAGACGCTGGCCGCCGCGGCGTGCATCACCAGCCCGCACACGACGTATCTCCTGGACGACACGCGGGACCCCGAGATCGCTCGCATCGCCGAGCGGCACGGGGCGGTGCGCCTCGAGCTGATCGGCCTGCCGGGCGCCAAGGCGGGCAAGATCAACGCGGCCCTCGCGCTCACGAACGAGGAGTTCATCCTCGTGCTGGATCCGGATCACGTGCCGCACCCTGAATTTCTCGAGCGCGTGCTGGGACAGTTCCACGACGAGGGCATCGGCTTCGTGCAGGTGGCCCAGGCCTACGGAAATAGCGAGCGCTCGTTCGTGGCCGGGGCTGCGGCCGAGCAGACCTACGCGTTCTACGGCCCGACGCTGCAGGGGATGTACGGGCTCGGCACCTCGGTCGTCATCGGTGCGAACGGCACCTTTCGCCGCAGCGCGCTCGCATCGATCGGCGGACACGGGCTCGGGCTGGCCGAGGACCTCATCACCGCGATCCGCCTCCACGCCGCGGGATGGCGCTCGGTGTACGTGCCGGAGATCGTCTCTTACGGCCGCGTGCCCGAGGACCTCGGTTCCTTCGCCCAGCAGCAGCTCAAGTGGTCGCGCGGGGTGTGGGAGATGCTGCTGACCGAGTACCCGCGCGCGTTCAGCCGCCTCACCCCGCTTCAGCGGCTCTCGTATTTCATGATCGGGACGTATTACGCGTTCGGGCTCACGACCGCGATCTATCTCGCGATCCCGCTGCTCTATCTTTCCTTCGGCTGGCTGCCGGCCTCGGTGGGGCCCGCAGAGTACCTGCAGCACGCCGCGCCGCTGGGCCTTTTCGGCATCTTCATCTACCTCTTCTCCGAGCGCTTCCTCTGCGACCCCACGCGCGAGCGCGGCTTCCACCTGCGCGGGTTCCTGCTGAAGCTCGGGCTGTGGCCCGTGTATCTGAAGGGCACGCTGCTGGCGTTCCTGCGCATCGACGTGCCCTACATCGCGACCGCCAAGGAGGCGCGCACGGGAAGCTTCTGGCGCCTGGCCCGGGTGCAGCTCATCGGAATCACGGCGACCCTCGGGCTGGCCGCGAACATGATTCACGAGCGGCTGTACCAGCTTCCCGAGTCGCACGTGCGCCTCACCACGGGCGTGGCGTGGGGCATGCTGAGCTTCGCGCTCATCCATGCGGCCTTCGCATCGAGTGTAATCTACGCGGCATGGCGTGCCACGCGTGTGAAACCCCGGCAGGCTGAGGGGATGACCGTCCGATGACGCGCCGCCGCGTGGAGATCGCCGCTCTCTTTCTGGGCTGGTTCCTGGCGCTCGGATTCATCTCGCGCGCCCTCTTCACCGCCTCTTCGAGCATCACGTACACGCGCATCTCGAGCGCGCTGCATTCCGTCGGGCGCGACGCCTCGGCGGTCGAGGGGAACATGGTGCGGCGCGCGCGCGGCGGGGCGCGACGCGACCGCCTGAAGGAGCTCTTTCCGAATCTCCACGATCCCGCTGCGCTGAAGAATCCCGCGGGCCTCCTCTGGGGCGCCTTCGACGGCGGCTTCCCGCAGTCGATGGAGGGTTTCGCCGATCTCGAGCAGCAGATGGAGACGACGTTTCCGCTCGTCTCGCTGTACCAGGCCTGGGGCGACCTCCCCGAGAACCAGTTCCCCACGTCGATGATGGAGACGATCGCCGAGATCGGCTCGATCCCGATCATCTCGTGGGAGCCGTGGGTGACGACCTTCGATCGCGAGGTGCGTACGAACCTCGCCCCGGTGGAACGCCGTGAGTTCGGTAGCCTGGCGGCGATCGCCCGCGGGGACTACGACTTCCACATCGTCCGGTGGGCCGAGGAGGCGGCGGCCTACAAGAAGCCGTTCTTCATCCGGTTCGCCCACGAGATGAACGATCCCTACCGCTATCCGTGGGGCCCGCAGAACGGCAACCGCGCCGAAGACTTCATCGCCGCGTGGCGCCACGTCCATCTCCTGTTCGAGAAGAAGGGGGCGGCCAACGCGATCTGGGTCTGGTCGCCGCATCTCTCGATGCCCTGGCTCGAGTACTACTACCCGGGCCCGGACGTCGTCGACTGGATCGGCTTCGGCGTCCTGAATTACGGCACGGTGGCGTCGTGGTCCCGCTGGTGGAACGTGGACGACATGCTCGAGCGTCCCTACGTTCCTCTCTCTTCCTTCAAGAAGCCGATGATGATCACCGAGTTCGGCACGCTGCCGACGGGGGGCGATCCGCGGGCCTGGATCACCGGAGCGCGCGTGGCGTTCGAGAGCCGCTACCCCGAGGTCCACGCCATCGTCCTTTATAACCAGACGCACGACGACACGCTCGGCGGCGGCGCGCTCAACTGGAGCCCGCTGGCGATGCCGGGAACCGTTCAGCTTCTTTCGGCGTGGATGGCCTCGGCACGGATCCGATGAGGACGCTCGCGAATTTCGCGATGCCCTTTCGCGTGCGCGGCGTTCTCGTCACGTTCGGCGCTCTCCTCGCGTTTCTTTGCCACGAATCGCCCCTGGAGGCCGGCACCGTCGCCGGCGTCGTGAGGAACGCCAGCGGGAGCAGCCTCTCCGGGATGAGGGTGCAGGCCTACGCGGCCGACGGCGTGCTCGCCTCGCAGATCCTCAGCAGCACGTCGGGAAGCTGGAGCCTCGCGCTGGCCACGGGCACCTACCGCCTGCTCGCCTTCGATCCCGCCGGCCTCTATGCGACGGATTACTTCTCGCGCGCCACGTCCTTCGTCGGCTCGACGGCCGTGGCCGTCGGCGATTGCGCGACGCTGACGGGCTACGACTTCGCGCTCCCGATCGCCGGGAGCCTCCGCGGTCTGGCGTCCGATGCGCAGACGCGCGTCGGCCTCCTCGGAATCACCGTCGCCGCATATAACGTCGACGGCAGCTTGCGGGCGACCGCGCGAACGGATGCGAGCGGTGTGTTCCGGCTGGGGGTGCCGCCCGGCACCTACCGGCTCGCGGCGTTTGACGACGCGGTGCAGTACGCCACCCAGTTCTGGAGCGGTACCGATCAGTTCGAGAACGCGCTCGCCGTTTCCGTCGGCGAATCCCAGATCATCGGCTCGCTCGATTTTCTTCTCCCCCGCGCCGGAGTGGTCGCAGGCACCGTGCGCGACGCGCTGACCGGCGCCCCGCTCGCCGGCCGGATGATCCAGCTCTATACCGCCGAGGGCACCAAGAAGGCGTTCGCCCTGACGGGCCTGAACGGCACCTATTCGATCGCCTCGGGCAGCGGCAGCTTCAAGGTCGTCGCGTCGGACCCTCTCCTGGCGTACCGCCGGTCCTACTACCCCGGCGCCCTCTCCTTCGCCGCCTCGCCCGCTCTCCCCGTCACGCCCGGGCAGACGCTCGGCGGCATCGACTTCGCCCTCTCCCTCTCGTCCTCGTCCACGGATGTCGAGCTGTTCGTCGTGGCTGCCGCCAACAGCGGCGGCGCGAACGGGACCTACTTCCGCACCGACCTCACGGTACTGAACCTTTCTGCCGCCGCCTCGGCCCAGCTCTCGCTGACGTGGCTTCCCTCGGGTGGGGGCGACAACTCCAGCGCACCACCCGTCCTGCGCACCGTGGCGGCGGCAGGGCAAGCTCTTTTCATCGATGCGGTCGCGAGCCTGTTCGACGCGGGAGGGGGCGGCGCGATTCGCGTCTCGTCGAATCAACCGCTCGCCGTTTCGACCCGCACCTACACGTCCGCGGGAGCTGGCGGGAGCTTCGGGCTCGGGATTCCCGGCGCGGGCCGCAGCCGGGCCCTGCAGTCCGGACGCCTCACCGGTATCACGACCGATGCGGTCGCGCGCACGAACGTCGGGTTCCTGAATCCTTCGGCGGCTCCGGTCACGATCGCCCTGACCCTGAGCGATTCCGCGGGCGTCACCCTCGCGAGCGGCAACGTCACGCTCGGGGCATACGGACATTTCCAGGCCTCTACGATTGCCTCCTATCTGGGCGTCTCCGGCCCCGTTCGAAACGCCTCGCTGCGCCTGACGGCGCCCCTCCCCTTCTTCGCCTACGCCACGGTCATCGACCAGATCAGCGGCGACTCATCCTTTTTTGCCGCCGAGCCCGACTGACCCGAGAGCCGCGCTGGCGCCGGAAGACCGCGCGGGAGAGATAATCGCGGCACGATGAGCATGGCGACCACCCGCGTCGATCTCGCGAACCGCCGCGTGCTGCTCGTGGACGACGAGGAATCGATCCGGTTCGGCGTCTCGCGCGTGCTCCAGCAGCACGGCGCGCGCGTGAAGGTGGCGGGCTCGGTGGCCGAGGGGCTCGCCGCGGTCCGCGAGGAGGTCCCCGAGATCGTTTTGCTCGACCTGAAGCTTCCCGACGGCGACGGCATCGACCTGCTGGGCCGCATCCTGTCGGAACGCCCCGAGGTCCGCGTCGTGATGATGACGGGGTACGGCACCATCGAGCGCGCCGTGACCGCCATCCAGTGCGGCGCCGACGACTTCCTCACCAAGCCCATCAACGTCGAGCACCTCCTCCACGTGCTGAAGCGGCTGTCGGACTCCTCGCGGCTCGCCTCACAGAACCTGCTGTACAAGCGGGAGCTGGAGCGCGCGGTCACGGATCTCGTGTGGGGCGAATCCGAGCGCATGGGGCTCCTGCTCGACGAGGCGCGCCGCGCCGCGGGCAGCGACGCCCTCATCGTCTTGACCGGCGAGAGCGGCACCGGAAAGGGCGTGCTGGCACATCAGATCCACGAGTGGAGCCCTCGCAAGAGCGAGCCCTTCGTGAACGTGAACTGCGCCGGCTTGAATCGCGAGCTCCTGGAGTCCGAGCTCTTCGGGCACGAAAAAGGTTCGTTCACGGGCGCCTCCGCGGCCAAGCCCGGCCTCTTCGAGCTGGCCGACCGCGGCACTCTCTTCCTCGACGAGGTCGCCGAGATCGATCTCTCTCTCCAGCCCAGGCTTCTGAAAGCCGTCGAGGAGCAGCGCTTCCACCGCGTGGGAGGCACCGCCGAGCGCCGCGTGAACGTGCGCGTGATCGCGGCGACGAATCGTAATCTGAAGGAAGAGGTCACCGCGGGACGTTTCCGGTCGGACCTCTACTACCGCCTGAACGTGCTCGAGATGCGCCTCCCTTCGCTGCGCGAACGGAAGGGGGATGTCTCGGCGCTCGCGCGAAAGCTGCTCGAGGGCTTCAGCCTGCGCGCCGGGCGCGGCGAGCATCGGCTAGACGCGCGCGGCGAGCGGCTGCTCGAAGCGTATCCGTGGCCCGGCAACATCCGCGAGCTGCGCAACATCATGGAGCGCATCTCGATCCTGGCGGGACCGGGCATCGTGCCGGTGGAGCTGATCGGGCGCTTCCTCGGGACGACGCCCGAGCCCGTGAGACTGGTGCGCCCCACGCTCGACGAGCGGGAGAAGGAATACATCGACGAGGTGCTGCGCGCCACGGCGGGAAACAAGAGCGCGGCGGCGGAGATCCTCGGCATCACGCGAAACACGCTTTACGCCAAGATCAAGCTCTACGGGCTGGGTGTGCTCGAGGGTCCGGAGGCCAACGTTCCTTGAACGTCGGCCTCCGCCCCGGTTGTTGCTACTGCTCTTTCCACTCCTTGACGGCGGCCGAGGTGCCCTTCGTGCGCTGCGTGTTCAGGCTGCCGCTGCCCGTGGTGTACCCGACGTGCCCCTGCTTGTCGCCTGAAACGTAGAAGATCGGGTTCGTCACGAAGTTCGCGTTCACTACCGTATTGCCGCGATCGGTGGCACCCGGATAGGCTGATCCGTTCGAGTAATAGACCGTATAGAAGCGGGCGTTGCCATCGGCCTTTCCGCACTTCACCGGGTTGCTGCATGCATCCGCGGACGACCCTGCAGGCTTCGGAACGAAGGTCGAGAAGTAGATGTACCCCTGAGCGGCGAGGGAATCCGTGATGACCCGTTCGCCATTCGTCGCTCCCAGCTTCAGAAGCCATCCCTTCTGGACCTGTGTCGCGTTCGGCACGGTCATGTCGGTCGGGCTTGCGATCGGGTACAAGTCGGTTTCGGTTCTCGCCGTCACGAAAGAGCGATCGTCGATGACGTAATAGAACCGCTGCGAGTAGGTGAGGCTGTTCGTATCCACGACCCCGAGGATGTCGTCCCGGTCACCCGTGCCGAAAGCGATCCCGAGGGTCGGGACGCCCGAAACGGTATCCGAGAGGAAGATCGCGGTCGGCCGGAAGTAAACCGAATAATATTGAGTGGTCACAGCCTGAGGCGCCTGGAAGACGAGGAACGGCTTCGACTTCCCGGCTGAGAAATCGATCCTGTTCGTGAAGGTGGTGGCCGGCGCAGCCGAAAGGAACCGTAGATCCGTCAGATCGACGCGCCAGAGCTGGCCCTTGGTGTCTGCGAAGTAAAGGACATCCAAGTATCCATCGGCGTTGTAATCGAGGCTGGAGACCTCGGACGGGACCGAACCGAACGCCGTACAGCTGCCGCTTGCGGGGGCCACGCCGCAGCTCGAGTTCGCCTTCATGATCACCGCACCGGTCTCGACATCCACCATGTAGATCCAGTTCCCGCGACGATTCAGACGCTCGCGGTCGAAGCCGCCTCCGAAGATCGCTACGTACTTGTCGGCGTAGACCGCCGAGGAGGTTCCACAGCTCGACGCACAGATGCGAACGCGACCGATTTCGGGTCTGGCCCATGTCTCCCCCATGTCGCCATAGCCGAAGCCCGGCGTGCCCGACGCCGCGATGTCCGCATCCGCCGTGTCGGAAATTTCCCACATCACGGTCGGCCAGTCGCGGGCGCAGGTCGCATCACCCGCCTGGTTCAAGCACTTGGGTGCGGCGAACGTTCCGAAAGATTCGAGGGTCTTCCCGTTGACGACCGTCGTTTCGTCGGGCTGCGTGACGTTGAGGCAGAAATAAGAGCCTCGCGACCGCGAGCCCGAGGTCCCCTCGAAGGGCGAGCCCTCTCTCATTCCACCAACGAGAACGGTCTGCCACTCCCGCTCCCCGGTCGTGGGCGTGCCCGTGTGAGTCGGATCGATATAGACATCCGCCGCCGAAGGCGCTCCGTCCACGGTCCATTCGTCCTTCTTGTCCTGCGGACCAACCGCGTCCTTCAGTGGCTTGAAGATCTGCATGATGGCCCGCGGCGCATAGGCGAACAGCTCCGCACCGGTGCCCAAATCGTAGCAGTCTCCTAGGCCTCCTGTACTGACGGCCTGGCAAACGCTCGGTGTGCGCTTCCACGCTCCGATGTCGAACGCGTGGAGGAGACCATCGTTGGCGCCCGCATAGAGAACTTGCCGGCGGAACTGGTACTTCTTGAAGAAGTCGAGGTAGCCGTTCAGGTTGTACGTGGCGTAGTTGAAATTGCCCGGAGCGCCGACCGTTGCCGGGTTAGAGTGGAAGACATCTCCCATCTTCAGACCCAGATACTTTTGATTTGCTTCCGGCACGCCCGGCAATGACAGGGCGGTGACGATCGGATCCCGGTCTCCCCACACGAACCGAAGTGAGTCGCCCGCATCGGCATCGGTCAGCGCCGGGACGCGAACCGCCGGCACGCTCGTTTGCGGCCCAAGAAGCGCTTTCATGTCGCCCCACCATGCGGAAGTCGTGGAGTACGTGAGGTCGAAGCGGTTTTCAGGCACCGATGCCGTTCTGGCGATCGGCAGCGTGGTCACGGGCGAGGCATAGCTCTTGGGAAGGGAGAACACGATCTTCCTGCCGGAGTAATAATTCGTCGTGATGTCGCTGATGAGATCGTTGGACGTATCCGCGTAGGTCCCGTGAGACATGGCCCCGCCAGGAGCCAGGATCGCTGCTGAACTCGTCGCTCCCGTTCCGGGGGTCGCCGTGAGGTTCGCACCCGTGTTCCAGATCAGAACGCTTTGATCGTTCGAGGGAACACTGATCACCGCGCCGTTGAACGGGTCATTCGGATCGTTGACGGTCTTGACGCCGGTCGTGATGGAGCCGTCGAAGTTCAGCTTGTAGCCATTGATACGACCGTTCCAGATGGACCGGTTCTGGGTCGCATTGAAAGTCGCCAGATAGGCCATCTGGTCGCCACCCGCCTGCACGGAGGAGATCGAGGCCGACGCGAAGTCTTTCGTCGCTTCGGTCAGGAACGACGAGACGTCGCTCAAGGCCTGGTAGAGGCCGTTCGAGTCGGTGACCGGGAAGAATCCGACCGTGCCGTCGGGCAGCACCGCACCCGTGTTCTTGGCGATACAGTACCCGGCTCCCGTCGGCGTACCGCCTGCTGCAGCGGCGGCGCCCAGTCCGATCACGTAAACCGGCACTTTGATCGCCGCGAAGTCCTTCAGGATCTGGTTCGTGAGGTACGTACAAGAGTCGTTTTGGCAGCCGTTGAAGTTGTCATAGATCAGCACGACACCCGTGGTCCGACAGGTCGCGCTCGGGTCGTCCGTACGCTTACCGCGTGAAAAACCGTCCACGGAGGGATCGTTTACATACTTGTAGATGTCGGTGAGGAGATTCTTGATGGGAGCCTGGGAGCCGTTCTGGGTGATCAGGATCGCCTGGTTTTCGGTATAGTCGTAACCGGCCGTGACTGCTCCGAGAAGGGTCGAATCGCATCCGTCCGCGTACTTGCTCCCAGCGCCGGCGTATCCGGGGTTATCGTAGTCGGCCGTGGAGTAGGCGCCGCTGGTCTGGTTGTACGAGACGAGCATGGCCTGGGGCCGCAAGACCCGCTTCATGCAGGGGTACGAGACTTGCGCGGGCTTGCACGTAGCGCCCCACTTGTAGTCGCGGGGGATCTTCACGAGAGGAAGAGGATTTGAAGCGGATTGAAACAGCCAGCCAGAACAGTTCGCGTTCACGTTCAGGTCTGCGGTCCCTACTGCATCCTGAAGGTAGCCAATCTCCTTGCCCGCGTCCGTGCCGGTGGTGTAAAAAAGTCCGTTGGCAATCAGTGTGGCAGCGGGCTTGTACTTGACGTCCACGGGATTTGGGCTCGCGCCCGGAGTAGCGGCAGTCGACCAAACATTCCCGCTCTTCGTCTGGTACGTCTTGCGGACGACCATCGAGTGCGTCCCGCCACCGAGCGTGAGTGCAACGAGCGTTCCATCGACGTACGCGTCGCCATACTTCCCAGTCAGCAGCTTGATTTCGACTCGCGTCGTGTTAGTCAAGTTCAAATAGGCGGTGCCATTCCCCTTCGATGCGAAGAATGGTCCGGTGGCGGTTGCCCCTGCCGCACTGATGAAGTCTGCTCCGCAAGCGGCCGACATGCAGGGGCCACTTCCGTTGTCTCCCCAGCGCTCGACAGTGCCGGCCGGCTCTTTGAATGCATCGGACGGGAAGTCGACGCTGAGCGGCTCATAGAGCCAGTGCTTTCCGGAGATCGAAATGCCGTTGGGAACGCCATGTGCGAAAGTCGACAAACCGATGTTGAATGCGCCTTGCTTGTCGTTGACGAATTGGCGGATCGTAGCCTTCGCCGCCCCCAGCTTGCTCGTCGGCGAATCCCCATCCCCGTCCCACGTCCCCGCACCGCTGAGCGCTTGCTCAGTCGTCTGAGAGTTCCCGAACACGATGATCAGGTTCGGGCTGACGCTCTTCTTCTTGAGCAAGTCTTTATCGTCGGCGGATGCAGGCAAGCGACCGAGAAGCACTGCAGCGGAGACGACCGCAACGAGGGCACGAAACGTACGACGCATGAGAAACTCCTCAGCTTTCCGAGCTGTGTTCGGTGGATCGGGAGAAGGGTCAGTTGAGTCCGCGAACCTGGGGATAGACCCCGATCTGCGCGGTGATCGTTCGAGTCGATTGGATGGCCGTGGAAGTCGCCGTGGAGGTAAGTGCGTAAATTTTCTCGCAAATCTGCTGTTCACCCGCGCTCGCGATCGCGTCGCCTGGGTGAATGGCAGAGCCGAGGTAAACCGGCGCGGAGATCACGACCCCGATCTCGCCCGGAGTCGGGGTCCCGCTCGCTGTCGGGTAGTTCGCGGAGAGCCCGGTCGGCATATTGCCTCCGAGAAAATTGATGTTGGACTGGAGCTGCGCCCCCGCATACTCGATCCCGGAATCCGCGCCATAGAAGGTCTTGGAGATCTTCGTTTCCGTACTCGCCATCGATTGCTCGACGGACGTATTGAACATCAGCGCGATGCCCGAGATCGTCAGCACGAGAAGGACGAGGAGAGCGAGAAAGAGCGCGAAACCGCGCTGCCGGCGACGGGAGCGGACAATTCGAATCATAGATAGTTCCTCAGGGACACGGCGAGCTTCAAGAGTCGACGCCGGTAGGGGCGTGACGGCGAAACGGTTTGGGTGATCGAAGTCTTTGCGGTGACGTTGTTGAGAACCTTGATTCCGTCGTATCCAGGACCCGAGAAGCGAAGCTCGGGTTGATTCGACTTGACGACGATGGCCAGGAGCACGGACTTCAGGGCTGCGGTCGCGATTTCGGGCCTGTTCGGATTGGAACTGGGGATCGAGCCGTCGATGAACGACTCGTAGCGCGCCGGCACCGTCTTCGGGACCAGGTCGGTGAGAAGTTCGTCCGATTGGTTCAACGACCATTCGTCCTTGTTCGCAGCCGTCACGTCGATCGCGGTATTCGAAGGGGAGACGCCGCGATCGTGGGCGGACCCGGTGACCAGCCCATCGACCCCGTAGGCGACCTGGAAGTCTTCGACGTCCTCGGCGATCGGCTGGATGTCGTAGTTTCCGGTCGAAGGATCCAGGATGGCCTGCGCAAGGTAGGGATGCATGAATTTCGTGGTCGCGCTGCCGTCGGGATTGAGCTCCACCGTTCCGTTGTCGACGAAGAAGATCACGTCGTCGACGATCGCACCGGAATACGGGTTTTGCATGGGAGGGGGTGTGGCGGAAGCCAGAAGCTTTTTCGCGTTGGCGTCTGTCGCGTCCATGAGAAACGTGAACGATGCGGGCGTGGTGCTGGTGTCACTCGTGTACCAGGTTCCGGCGGCGTTGGCGTTGACGCGGCCGACATAGTAGAGCGGCACGAGATACGAGTTCGACCCGATCGTCACTCCTTGCAGCGATGTCGATGCGACGACGAAGTAGAACGGCTTGGTCCGGCTCGCGATCGCGGGAAGTCCACCGGCGGGATAGTTCGTGACCGTCGAGATGGGGGTAGGGTTCGACACCTGATCGATCCTGATCTGCATGACGTTGGAATTGGACGGGTCACATCCCACGCCGCCACAGGTGATGTTGCTGGGCGTGAACGAGTACGGATTGCTGTAGAAAGCGCCTCGCACTTCGATCGAGTCCGTCCCCTCTCGAATCGGATGCGCCGTGCCGGCGGCATCGGTCAGGGTTTTTCCTGCCGTGGCATTGTCGAAGTAGGGAAGGACTGCGTTGCCATAGTAGAGCTGCCCGATACGGGCCTCGCGGACGATCTTGGCCACTTCGTAGAGGGCCGAGCGACTCGAGGACTGCGCGTCGGCGACGTTCGTCTCCTGTTTGGAGAGAGTGCCCGCCTGATCCAGCAGCGTGAAGAGCCCGACCATCAGGACCGACACGATGAAAAGCGTGACGAGGCTCTCCACGAGGCTGAAGCCTCGGGAGGAGCGACGGAAGTCAGTTCGGTAGCGCATTTCGGTACTTCACCCATGCGGTCTGCGTGGTCTTCCGCAAACCCGGAAATGGTCCACCGCTCGGCTGGACCGTGACGGTCACTCGCTTGATGGCGTAGTAAGGGACCGGAGAGACGGCCGGCGGAGCCAGCGGCAAGGCGTCGAGGGGAGACTCGCTGGACATCGTGGAGGATACTTTGGTCTCGGTTGCGATCCCGGCGAGGGTGAACGCCTCGATCGTATACGTCCTGATGCAAGGGTGGGGATACCAGCTCTTGGGGTATGGAGCCGTCGTCGGCATCGTCGTCGCCGTCGAAGTCACGCCCGACTGCGTGTTGTACCAACGAGGCAGATCGTTCGCGCACATCGTCGAGTTGTTCTTGTCGGCGACCGTCTGGCCGCTCGGTATCGCGAGTCGTGCGCTGGTCGTCGGGAACTGGATCAGCTCTTCGAGCTTCTCGCGCGCGAGGGAATCGGCGACCGAGAGCTGGTTGGACGACGCATTCACCTTGACGCCCAGCACGAACATTGGTATCAGCGCGAGCATGGCGAGCGACATGATGGCCAGCGCGACGAGCACCTCGATCAGGCTCAATCCTCGAAGACTTCGGTTGGCTCTCATAGCCAGGTCCATCCCGTAGTGGCGTACTGAACGCTACTGTTCACATATTTCTCGATTCGAGGACGAGCAACGATGTCGCTGTAGATCGTGACCCGGAAATAGTTTTTGCCGACAGCCGGGGAACCTGATGCATCAGCGAAATAGATTCCGCGACCGCTCGAAGAACTGGGCGGCCCGGAATTTCCCGCTTGCGGAGGGGTGAGCGCCCCCGTGGGGAGAAATACGATCCGGTTTTGGAGGGAGCCGGAACCGTTGTACGTGTTCCAGAGGACTCCTGTGCTCATGTCGTCGATCGTTCCGCCGTATTTCCAGATGTGAATCTTGGGATCGAGATTGATCTCACCCAGTACCGCTTCGTTCTTCGCTGGACCGCCGCCCGCGGGCGTATAGGTTCCGAGCACGAAGTCCGGGTTGTTGTCTGAAAACGTCTTAAGGTGGATCTGGTTCGCGCCATCGGGGCCGGCGATCGTCGAGATTTCGACGACGACCTGGACGCCCCGCCGGACCGCCTCGAGCCGGGCCGTCGAAAGCTGGCGATTGATGCTCGACGTCACCGATACAGCACGGCTGCGCCGAAAAAATTTTCCGGCCAGAGGCATCACCACGAGGCCGAGGATGCCCAGGATCGCGACGACTACCAGGACTTCGATGAGCGAGAACCCGCGTACTCTCGCGGCCGGTCGATGAGCGTTCATGTTGCCGGCGGTTCTGCAAGAGCCGCACCGCGTCGGGCCTATCGATGTAAGTAACTTGCCTCGAATAGCTTATGCGCCAAAGCTGCAGGCTCGGCTTTCGTGGTTTAGCTCAAGAATTACACACGCCTGTGCTCTCGAACATGCGAATCTCGAACACCGTCTGATCGATCGAGGACGACCGAAGACTGATTTCCCCGCCCGCCGCCTCGACTATTTCACGACAGGTCTGAAACGCTTTCTTCCAGTCGCAGGCTTTCCCCGACTCGCCGCTCACACCGTGAATCGGGAACCCCGAATCCCTCATCTCGACAATCGTTTCCTGGCCCGTCCGCGCGAACTGGAGCTCCACGCGCGAGGCGTCATCGAGCCGCAATACCGCGCATTCCAGGAAGTTCGCCATCAGGAGAGTGGCCTGAACGCGGTCCAACGGGCACGGCGCGTGCGGGATTCCAATACTCCTCACGGTGAAGTCTCGTTCCGAATTTCGCCGACGCAGGATGCTTTCTGCCTCCGCCATCACCGAGGTGAGGTCGGTGACGCTTCCCGGGCCCAAGCGAAGCTGAGGGGAAAGCATCTCGTCGACGAGAGCCGACAGACGAATGCATTCCGATTTCAGGACTTTGAAGTACTCGTCATGACAACCCGTGCCGATTTCAGTCTGAAGCGCGGCGATGGTGGAGGTGATCCCGAAGATCGGATTGCGGACTTCGTGGGCCACTCGCGCGAGGACCTCGTCACGTTCAGAGCGACGACTCACGTCCTCGAGCTGTTTTTGGGCCTCGCGACGAGCCTCCGCCATGCGTGCGAACGAAGCCGCGAGATTCGATATCTCGTCGTCGGTCACGACGGGGACGGCATCGAAGGAATTCGTGCTCGCGCTGGCGAATGCTTCGGTATTCAAGGCGAGCCGTTTCAACGGGCCTGTCAATCCCCGGCCCGAAATCCAGGCAAGAAGGAGAGCGGCCAGGCCCGCCTCGAGCGTGACGACGAGAAACGATCCGATCACGCGTCGAAGGACGGCCGCGTCCGTCTTCAAAATCACCCCGACCGACCCGTGCGCCCCTGAAGAGCTTCGTGCCACGATTCGGACGTCTCCCCAACGGCTGACGAAGCTCCCCTCGGCTGGCATCGCGGAACCTGATTTGAAGAAATCGGATCGAAGAAGAAACGCTTCGATCCCCTCGACGTTGCGCGGCTCTGTCGCCAGGATGTTGCCGCCGGCTCCTTGAGAGTAAAGAACGGCCCCGGTCGGCTTCGCTCGGTTCGCGAAGAACGACACCCAACCCTCGCGACCCTGAGGCGGGCGCGCCCGCGCTTCTCGCGAGAGCTCCTCGGCCAGTCGAATGGACTCGGTGGCGGTCTTCTCTTCCGAATATCGCTGAGACCAGGCGAGGGCGTCCATGCCGAAAAGCCCCGCGACGATGAGCGCGACAGCGATGCAGACCGCGAGGATCTTCTTTCGGATCGGAAATGTAGGTCTCAGTGGTGCGATGGCCCCGCGATCGATCGCATGCAGGACGAGCGGCTGTACGACTGCTTGCAGGCAGAAGTAGCTGAGGACCGAAAGCAAGGTTCCCGTGAGCAGGCCGAGCATCCCGATCTTGGCTGATTCCATCGGCGGAATGGCGCTCGTTCGCCGAAGCTCCCATCCGGCGAAGAGAAACAGGACGACGCTCGTCACCAGCCCTGCCAAAGCGCCGTTCTGTGGGAAGCCGAGAACTTTCTTCAGGTATTCGGAGTCGAGGAGGCCAGGTTCCGACGACTCATGAACGAGACGAATCGACCAGAGCGCCGGAATCAGGACCGCGCCGATCAAGCCCAGGATGGGAAGCTGCTGAAGAAGCAACTTCACGGACATCCGCTCCTGGCTCGGTTCAAGGAGCCACGTTCCCTTCGCGTTCAACAGTCCGACGCCCAGCCAGCAGAAACTAGCGAGTGCGAGCTGGATAGCGGCGACGCGAGCGCCCAGACTGAGCGGAGATGGCGGATCCGGCTCGGTCATTCGGTTCAGTTTAGCCCCGCGCTAATTCTTCAGCGAGGAGAACACCGCGAGCAGCACCAGCGCGGCCAGCACCGCCAGCGTGATCTTCACCCACGAGTACGGCGCCTCGCCGGCGACCTTGCCGGTCACCCCGTTCACCAGGAAACGATAGGGCTTGCCCGCGTATTGATACGCGGCGATCCAGATCGGCAGGAGCGCGTTCTTGTACGAGACCCCGGCGTAGTCGGTGTGAACTTCGAGATCGCGATAGGTGTCGCCCGGCACCGCGGCCGCGCACGCGGCGCGAATCTCGTCGGCCATCCGCTGGCGTGCGATGGCGACGGCATCGTGAACGCCCAGCGCGTACTCCTCGGCGAGGAAACCCGCCAGGTAGGCGGGCTCGTACGGAACGAGCGCCGCCGTCGGAAAGGGCTCGATCGACTCGGCCAGCGATCGCGTGAGCCCCTTCGAGGCCTCCACCGCCACGTCGTCGAAGAGCCGGTCGAGCATTCCCTCGGCCGGCTCCCACCGCGTGCGTGTCTCGCTGCGCATGACGGTCTGTCCGTTCTCGACCGCCTGCACCTGCACCTGGTAATGGAATCCCGCCTCGGCGGTCCAGGCCGAGCGCGTCGCGGCGTCGAAGGTCCAGTACGGCACGTAGACGCCCGACATGCCGGTCACGCTCGACTGGCTCTTCAGCGCGTTCGGCCGGAACCAGAGCCCCGAGATCCACGTGCGGAATTTTCCGACCGCGTTATTCCGGTCGACCGCGAACGCCAGGAGCCCTTCGGGACGGACCATGGTGGCGTTCAGGGGTGACTCGATCACGGCGGACGCGCCGCAGAACGCGCAGGCCGCGGCCGAGACTCCCACCGCGAACGTCGTCACTGCGCCGCAGCGACCGCACTTGACGGCCTTGCGCGCGGCGCCCCACCCCACCTCGCGCGGCGCGCGCAGCGCCTCGTCGATGGGATGCTCCACGAGCGTCGCGGCCGAGGCCGGAAGCGCCCGCACGGCACCGCAGTACGGGCACTTCAGCGACGCCGCGGAGGGGTCCCACAGGACATCCGCTCCGCACGCGGCACAGGGGAAGTTCCGGGCCTTGGATTCCGTCCGGGCTTTGGCTTCCATGGTGATGCTGGAGATGGCGGCGAAGATGAGGTCGTGACGTAGTGGCGTTCGACGGAAGGTCGGCGGCGCGCGCGCTCTGCGATCAGCCGCGCGGCGGCGGAGGCGGCGGCGGCTGCGAGAGACCGGGCGAGGTTCCCTCGAATTCCGGATACGTCTGCAGCGGAGCCCAGCCCGCGGCGCCGGGGCGCCACGCGGACGTCTGCGGCGAGACCTGCCCGGAGCTGACCATCCCCTTCAGCGCGTCATCCGTGTAGGGCCCGTACGTCTTGCCGTCGATTCCCAGCGACCAGCGCGCGCCCGACATCGGCGGAGGCGCACCCCCGCCTTGCGGAGGCGGCGGGGGCGCGGCGCTGGCCCCTCCCGCGCCCGCGCCCGCGGCACCCGAGGCCCCGAAGGCCTGTCCCATCGCCTGGCCCATCGCCACGCCGGCTCCGATGCCGACCCCGGCTCCCGCGATGCCCCCCGGATTTCCCGCGGCGATCTTGATGGCGTCCGCCGCCTGCAGCTGCGTGTACTGCCCCATGCGGTCACCCAGCACGCCCAGCTTCGTCCGCTGGTCGATGGCGGCTTCCACCTCTTCCGGCAGCGAGATGTTCTCGACGAAGAAGCGCGAGAGTTCGAGGCCGTAGCCCTGGAAGTCTGGCTGGATCTTTTCCTTGATCGCCGCGGAGAGCTCGTCGTAGCGCGCCGCGAGATCGAGCGCGGCGATCCCTGAGGACGCGATGGCGTCCGACAGGCGCGAGAGGATGGTCGAGCGCAGCTGCCCCGTGATCTCCTCGGTGGTGGTGAGCCCCTGCGTGCCGACGATCGTCGCGAAGAACGCCTTCGGATCGCCGATCTTCATGGCGTAGCTTCCGAACGCGCGCATGCGGATCATTCCGAATTCCGAGTCGCGCATCATCACGGGGTTCGCGGTGCCCCACTTGAGATCCGTGAAGAGGCGCGTGTTGAAGAAGTAGACCTCGGCCTTGAAGGGGCTCTGGAAGCCGTACTTCCAGCCTCTCAGCGTGGTGAGGATCGGGACGTTCTGCGTGGAGAGCTCGTACCGACCCGGGCCGAACAGGTCGGCCGGCTTCCCTTCGTTGATGAAGAGCGCCGCCTGGTTCGGACGCACCGTGAGCTGCGCCCCCATCTTGATCTCCTGGTTGTAGACGGGGAAGCGGTAGACGAGCGAGTCGTTCGATTCATCGAGCCACTGGATGATCTCGATGAACTGCGAGCCGATCTGATTCTTGATGTTGTCGAACAAGCCCATGGGAGCCTCCTTGAAGGCAGGACGTGACGTTCTGCGACGTGAAGTCTAGCGAATGATGAAACGAAAAATCCGGCGGAAGTGTTTCAGCGCCTCGAGACGAGGTAACGCTCGATCTCGCGGATGAACGTGGCCGTATCGATGGGCTTGGGGATGTACCCGCTGCAGCCGCCGGCCAGAAAGCGCTCGCGATCCCCGCGCATCGCATGGGCCGTGAGCGCCACGATGGGGATGTCGCCTCCCATGGGGTCGAGCCGGAACTCACGCACGAGCGAGAGCCCGTCGCGCCCGGGGAGGTGCATGTCCATGAGGACGAGGTCGGGGAGGCTGCGCCGGAATTCCGAGCGCGCGGTGGCGGGATCCTTGGCCGAAAGGACGGTCATCCCCGCTTCCTCGAGCAGGAACTCCACGAGCTCGAGGTTCTGGTCGTTGTCCTCGACCACGAGGATCGTCCGATTGCCGGCCACGCGCAAAAGTATGCGCTCAATCGAAGGGGGGAAACTGGCGGCTTCCTTTCGGGTAGTCTTGGCGGCTGAAGGATGTGGGGTTCCGGGCGCAGTGACACGACTCCATCGCTTCCGTCGCGAGCCGGCGTACCGGTCATCGCGGAGGCGGCGGAGGTGCGGTGGGCTCTTCTCCGGGCGTACGGCCCGCTCGGACGTCCTTTCCCGCGCCGCTTCACCGCGGATCGCGTCTTCTCGATCGCCGAGTCGCTCGATCTCGCGGCACGCATCGCCGCTCGGACGTCGCGCCTCGCCCTCGACGCGGAGCTCGGGTCCGAGTCGGCCGAACGGTTTCGAGCGAGCCGGATGGCGACGGCGGCCCAGAGCCTGGCCCTGGCGATCGCGGCTCGCTCCGTGGAGGTCGTCGCGAAATCGCTCGCGATTCCTGTCGCGTTCCTGAAGTTCGTCGCGCTCGAGCGAAGCGGGCTCGTCGCGGCAAGCAGCCGCGCCGCGAGCGACGTGGACGTTCTCGTGCCGGCGAAGGACGCGGGAAGACTCCAGCGGGAGCTGATTCGAAACGGGTTCACCCTCTCCGGCTCGCCGGGCTACGAGCATCAGCTCCCGGCGCTGATCTCTCGCGACGGAGCTCCGATCGAGCTTCATACGATGGTGCTGGGCGTCCGCCTGGATGGGCGCCGCTCGGCCTCCTTCGAGAGCCTCGCGCGAGCGGATCTTCTCTTGCCCGCTTCCGCCTCCGGAGGCAGCGTTCCGAAGCCCGAGGTCCTCCTCGCGCACGCGCTCGTGCACGGCCTCGCGCAGCACGGCGCGGCCCCGTGGGCCTATCCCACGCTCCGCGTCCTCTCCGACGTCATCGATCTCGGGTCCGCGTCCGTGACGAACGGAGACGGCGACGACCTGGCGCGCGTTCTGCCCTGGATTTCACGCGACGTGAGCCGAGCCGATCTCGCGTCGATCACCGAGCTGCGCGACAGGTGCCTCACGGGAACCTACGAGGATCATGAGCTGGTTCGCCATGCGGTGGCTGGGATAAGCGACGAAGCCTATCGCCGGCGGCTGAAGGTGCTCGGCGCCGGCTCGTCGCCATCGGACGGCGGACTCGTGGTCCGAGCCGCGCGGTCGCTGGTCGGGGCCATTCTTCTCACGAGAAAGCAGATCGACGAAGTTTATGGGCCTCCCCGATCGCGCTGGGGATACGCGGCGCGCCGGATCGCGCGCCCCTTCGATCTCGCCGGCAGGCTGGTGCGCTACGGCCTCGCGGCGGCCGCGGCACGGCTCCGATCGGCACGACTCAGATCCTGAGAGTCGCGTGGTAGCCTGATTCCTGGGCCGTTCGATCGGCTGGGGAACCTTCGCGGAGGGCTGAAAACATTGATCTCTTTCACGCAGCGCATCGCCATTCCGGAGAACGTGCTGGTCCGCGAGCTGGACGGCGAGTCCGTGCTGCTGAACCTCGACACCGAGCGCTATCACGGGCTCGACGAGGCGGGGACGGGCTTCTGGAGAGCGCTGTCGGAGACCGGGTCGATCCAGGCCGCATACGACCGGCTCCTCGCCGAATACGAGGTCGCGCCGGAGACCCTGCGGGGAGACCTGGAGAGATTGATCGGAGAGCTGGTCGCGCAGGGGCTCATCGCACTCGAGCCCGCCGAGTAACGCTTGTATTCGATCAACAGCTACGGCGACATGATCGGCGATCGCGTGCGGCGCGAAACCTACCTCGCGGCACTCGAGAAGACGGTGCGCCCAGGCGATCTCGTCCTCGAGCTGGGCACGGGGCCCGGCTTCTTCGCGTTCGCGGCCTGCAAGCTCGGTGCGCGCGTGGTGGCCGTCGAGCCCGAGCCGATCATCCAGATCGCTCGGGAGATCGCCGCCGCCAACGGGCTCTCCGACCGCATCCAGTTCATCGAGGATCGTTCCGATCGGATCACGCTTCCCGAAAAAGCCGACGTGCTTCTCTCGGACCTGCGCGGCGTGCTTCCGCTGCACGGAGCACATCTTCCTGCGATCGTCGATGCGCGGACGAGGCTCCTGAAGCGAGGTGGAGTCCAGATCCCGGAGACGGACGCGATCTGGGGCGCCGTCGTGGAGGCTTCGGACACGTACCGCCGGTCGATCGAGGCGTGGGTGGAGAACGGTTCCGGCCTCGACATGTCCGCTGCCTGGCGGCTCACCGTCAACACGATCCAGAGGTTTCACTTCAAACCCGAGCACCTCGCGACAGAGCCCGTGCTCTGGGCCACGCTGGACTACACGAGTCTTCGCGAGCCCGATGTCGCCGGTACCCTTCGCTTCACGGCTCAGCGCGATGCGACCGTCCACGGCGTCGCACTCTGGTTCGATTCGACTCTCACGGACGGCATCTCTCTGTCGAACGCACCGAGCCGTGAGCCGCTCGTTTACGGCAATTTCTATCTTCCGTTCCAACGCGCCGTGGAACTGCGGGCTGCCGATGCCATCACCGTCGCGATCTCGGCGCGGCTCGTCAACGACGACTACGTGTGGCGCTGGGACACGAACGTCGAACGCGACGGAAACTCGTGCTGGCGTGCGAAGCAGTCGAGCTTCTACGGCGCGCCGCTTTCGCTCGCGAACCTGCGGACCCGCTCGCAATCACAGGAAGCTTAAGGAGTCAGGCTCGCTTCGAGGAGCGTCCTGATCTCGTCGAGCGCGGAGATGCGGCGCTGGTACGTCAGCTCGTAGACGGGAACCGTGCGGCTCGCGCTCACGCAGCCCTCGAAGTGCGCGCGACGGAGCGGCGCGTCGAGCAGCCGGGTCGCCACGCTGTGGCGGGAGAGGGCGAGAAACGCTTCGCGCTGCGGCAGCGCTTGCACTGCGATGCCTTCCCGCTCCCACTTCCTCAGAACGTAGATCGCCCTCAGCGGGAGGCGTTCGGCGGAATGGGCGCGATCGCTGTCTGGAAAGGCGTCGCGCAGCACGAGGCCCTCGCCGAGGGAGACCGCCAGGACGTCGTCGGATATCAGGGGCCAGGTTCCGCGCCCCCGCGGCCTCGAAAGGTGCGCGGCCAGCGTCGACTTTCCCTTGCCCGATTGGCCCACGAACGCCAGGACGCCTTGCGGCGTTGCGACCGCGCTCGCGTGGAGACAGGAGACGCTTTGAACGGCGAGTGATAAAGCCGCGACGGGGCCTCGTTCCAGTGCGTCCGCGCCCGCTCGGATGGGTCGAATGACTCCGCTCCGTCGTTCCACGGCATAGGAGCTTCGATCGACGCGGATCAAGTAGGCGGAGCTCGTGACGTGACAGGAGATCCTTCGCCTGATACCGCCCACCGAGCACCGGCCCTGGTAAACGAGCCGCGGTTCGGCTTTTGGCAGAGGGCAGGACCTTTCTAGGGCCGTTTCTTCGTCGTGGACGTCATTCCGGAATCGCCTGCCCCCGCGGAGCCTCCCATGGTCACGTCGCGAAGTCTTCCATAGGAGACGAGTGTCGGGGCCGAGTAGGGCCGCTTGCGCGAGTCTCCCTCTGGATTCTCTTCGTGCTTCGGGCTCTCGGAGGGCATGTTGTCGGCTGATTTCATTGAAACCTCAAGGCTGGGAACTCTGAATCGTTTCGATCTGCGGAAGTCTAACCCGGGCAGGAGGTCTCTGCTCCATTTCGTCTGACCAGAGCTGGGCGCTGGCGCATTGCCAGGGGACGAGAGTGCCCGGCCCATCGAGCATCTCTCGCATTCTGCGCGGGTAGGCGTCCGATAGCCAATCGGCGGACACGAATCGTTTCCAGAGAGCATCCTTCTTCGACAGCAGCCCTCGCATGGTTTCGACCTCCCGCTCGAGCAGGCCTCGATTGAAGAGCGGCGTGAGAGGGGTGGACTCCGTCCGCTCGAGGATCTCAGCTGGGAGCAGTCCTGTCATCGCCTCTCTCAACACGTGTTTGGTTCGCCCTCTTGAATACAGCTGATGCGCCGGAACGGCGAGCACGAATTCGACGAGCCGCCTGTCGAGGAACGGATCACGCACGTCGATCGGCCCCGCTCCCGAGGGGAGGCGTTCGGCCGTCTCGCTTTCGAGCGCCGATCCGAGGAGGCATTCGTACTGATCCGGGCGTCGGGCCATCTCAGCCAGCGAGCGAATGGTTCCACGGGATTCACGCAGAAGAGACCGCGCGTAGGGTGTGAGCCAGGGAATCTGACGTGCATCCCGCTCGATGTCGGGGCGGGTGCGGAGAAGCATGCGGCGCCCCAGCCGACGGATGCCGGCGTTTCCGGCGAGCCCGCGAAGTCCACGACGCGCGGTTCGAAGCGCCTCGAACGCGGCCGTCCCCAGCCGTCCATCGCAGACGAGGTCGGTCATCCAATCCTCGTATCCGGCGTAGAAGCAGTCGCTGAAGGCGCCATTCAGAAGGGTGCGGCAGCCGCGTTTTCCCGCCGCCTCGTAGAGCCGAGCCTTGAGAAGCCGATAGGCGTTCGACCAGGGTCGGCACTTGTCCACCGGCCAGCGCTGGAGATCTCTCAGAGGCCAGGCATCGTCCCCACGCACGAAGGTGGAATCCAGCCCGAAGCGATCGACCAGCGGAACGATCCAGCGCCTCTCGTCGCACTCGACGAGCTCGTCGAACACCCAGGAGAAGGTCATGAGCCGTCCGGTTTCTCGGGCAGCGAAGTGAGTGGCCGCCAGAGCGGCGATGGACGGCGAATCCATCCCGCCGCTCATCATCACCCCGGGCGGACCCACGGTACGCAGCCGGCAGCGCACGCTCTCCTTCAGGAGTCTTCGAAATTCTTCCGCGTATTCGCCGTCGGAACCGCGATCGAGGCGGCGGCTCGGATCGGGAGTCCAGAAGCGGCGCGTGACGTGAGTGTCTCGCGAGACGACCATTACTTCGGCCGGAAGCAGCTCGCGAACCTCCCGAAAGAAAGTCGCGCCCCCCATCGGCACGTCCACGGCGAAGAACTCGGCGAGCACCTCTTCATCGAGCGTCGAGCTCACGGCCGGATGCGCCAGAAGCGCGACCTCCTCGGAGGCGACGAGGACGAGATCCGAGGTGATTCGATAGAAGAGAGACCGCGTGCCGAGAGGGTCGCGCGCCGCCACGATCCGGTTTCGGAGCGTGTCGTGCACGACCACCGCGAAGGAGCCGAGGAACCTTTCGAAGCACGCGTCGCTCCAGCGTGAGTAGGCACGTAGCACGAGCGCGGCATCCGAGATCGATCGGTTGCTCTCATCCAGCGCGGCGAGAAGCTCTTCGCGATTGTCGAGACGGCCGTCGAACGCGAGGTCGATGCCGAGGCCAGCATCCGAGAGGGGTTGTCGCTCGCCCAGCTCTTCGGGCGTCGTCCAGAAGTGCTGATGACCGAGAACACGCGAGGTGCTCACGAGGAGCCGTCGCCCATCGGGACCGCGGTGATCGAGGGTCGCCAGCATGCGGCGCCCCGGCTTTTCGTCAGCCGGAGCGCCGTTCCGATTCCAAACGGAGACGAGCCCGCTCAACCGCCCTCGGTCTAGGGCTGGATCTTCAGGGTCGGGTCACCCATGAGCACGAAGCCCAGGAGTACGTCCGCCAGGTTTGTCGCGTTTGCATTCGCCGCGGCGGCGTCCTTCTTCGCTCCGATCATCGCCGTTCCGATCCGGGTGCCGGGCGTCGTCATCCGAGGGATCAGGAACTTGCCGAGAAGCGAGTCCGAGCCGGTTTCCGTGAGTGCGACCGCGCCGGTGATGGCCGCCGCCCCCTGGTCGCCGGCCAGGAGGAATGCGTGGGCGAGCGTCTCGTAATACGGCGAGACATAGTAGTTGTTCCAGCAGCCGAACTGGTTCACGAAGAGCGGGCTTCCCACGTTCGTGAGAGCGATGGCGTCACTCGAATCGAAGAGTCCGCTGAAGGTCCAGATGTCGGTCGACGAGTGCCCGTAGAAGCTCACGAGCGCGGCGCCGGAGTTCATCCTGTCGATCAAGCTGGTGTGTGCCGCGTCGACACCGAGGTCGCCGACGTTGGCCTGCTGGGTCGACCAGCCGGCGGGAAGAGTCGTGATGAAGGCTGCGTTCGCCGCCTTGAAGGACATGCCTTCCTCGTCCTCGTCCGCCGCGAAGAGAGCCGTCTCTCCGTAGGACTTGTTCGCGTAGGCGAGCGTCTTTCGAATGACCGAGTCGAGCTCGTCCGGAGTGCGCACGGGCAAACGGCCCACCGCGACGTCGGGGACGCCGTCATTGTTCGTGTCTCCGAAGGCGGGATCCACGGGGGCGTACGCGACCCAGCCATCCGTCGGCTTGTAGAGGGTGGGGATGAACCCGACCGCTCCGATGCCGAGGTCGTTCCGGTAGTCGTAAGTGTCGCCACCCACGAGCAGCACGTACTTCGTGCCCATGCTGGCGGCCGCATACGTCACGTAGCTCTTGATCGCGGCCGGGTCGAAATTGCCGAAGGTGTACTGGGCGTACACGTCGTTCACGTTGACGATCTTCACCGAGAGGCCCTCCGCCTGGCGTGCGGCGACGAGGGGCCCGAGGTTGTTGATGAAGTCCGGATGAGAGATGACCAGAAGCTGTGCCGTGCCATCGGTGACGCCCGTGGGTGCGCGCGGCACGGAGAGGGCCGGCGTGGTGGCCGACTCGAGGGCCGTGACCACGTAAGTGGCCGCCTGCGTTGCGCCAGGGAAGCGCACGGCGTATCCAATTCCCGAGGTCTCGACGGTCGCACCGGTGAGACGGGTCGGGGTGGTGCCCGCAAGTCTGTAGACGGCGACGTTCGAGGTGGGGAGCCCGTCGACAAGGAACACGCTTCCCGCGGCGGTGAAGGTCAGGCGACCGGACCGTGCGCGGAACTGGCGTGGGTACGTGACCGAGTAGCGATCGACATTCACCATGTCGTAGTCCGCTCCCGTATCGCCCGGAAGGACGAGGGACAGAGTGTTCACGCCTTCGTGAATGGCGCCGCTGCCGAGCGAAGCCTTGATGTTCTTGTTCTCGATGCCATCGAACAGCTGGTCCGAGACAGTCGAGCCATTCATCTGCACGAGCACGTGGTGATCGGGCGCGATCGGGAAGTCGGTGACGCCGTAGAAGTCGGTAGAAAGCGAGGCGCCCGACGTGCTGGCGACATCATCCAGGGTGATCGGGAAGTTCGCGGAGATCGGGCTCGCGTACGTGAAGAGGGTGGTGTCGTACCAGGGATCGCCGCTCGTCGCGCCGATATCGTAGCTCACGCTCTTGTTGATCTTGACGGTGTCGAGGTACGAGGCGACCGGCGTTCCCGCGCTGGGCGCCGTCCCGTCGTTCGCGATGCGCAGGCCGCTCTTGTCGACGGAGAGCGTGTAGACGTTGTCGTAGGTATAGAGGGTGTTCAACGCGACGCCATAGAACTGAACGGCCGAGCCCGGTCCAAACGTCTTCCCGGCTCCCGTCACTTCGATCGGTACGGCCGCTCCCCTGTTCGTGAGCGAAAGGTTATTGATGGAGATCCCGCCGAAATCGAATCTGGCGGCGAGCAGCGTTTCATAGCTGACCGAGTGAACGCCGTCCGTCTTCACGATGAGATTCGCCCGGACGGCGGTCGAGCCGCCTCTTGCCATGACGGCCAGCGCTTCGCCGTCCTGCTCCTTCTGGTGCTTCGCGTGCTCCCTGCGAATTCCAGCCCAGTCGGGCTTCGTGGGCCTCGGCTTCCGGCCGTAGGCGCGATTCAGGCTGAACGGACCGTGCATGCGCACCGTGCCGTAGACGTCGAGGTCTCCGAGAAAGAACACGCCCGTCGGATTGTCGACGGTCGTCTCGAAGGTGTAGTCCTGCGGCGAAACCGGGTCTTTCGCCGTGGACCGGATGGGCTCCGGAGTGATCTTCACGAGCTGATCCTTCCGCAGCACGCCGCTTGCCGAAGGGGTGTAGATCGAGAAGCCGACGTTTGCAGCTTCGCTCGACGTGGAGAACTCGATGCGGTACCCATGTTCGTGGCGACGGGCGACGAAGTAGGCAAGCGTCACCGGCGCCGTATTCAGCGCATCCAGGTTGAACACGTAGTCCTCGACTTCGCCGACGGAGCCGAACCCGGTCGGGCTCGCGCCCACGGGCTGGGCCTTGTACAACCGGAAGCGGCCGTACGCGTTTCCGGAAAGGACCGCGGTCAGCGGAATCGGGAAGGTCCGAGTCACCGTGAACGTTCCCGAGGCGAGCACCAGATTCGTGAAGATCTGATCACCCGACTCGAGCATGCTGCCGTCTTTGCCCCAATCGATCCAGGCGTTCAGGAAACACTGGGTCGCGGGCGCGACGGGCACGCAGGTCGCGGTGATGTTCACGGATCCCGTGGAGCCCGTTGTCCAGGCGGCGGCCGGAGTGGCCACCACGCCGTTGTCGGTGGCCTGCGGAGAGTACGCCCCGTCGATGCCATCGGCTTCGCTGGGTACGCTGGCTCCCAGGAACGTGTCTCCGGTCCCGTGCCGCGCGCCAGTCCCCGCGTTCAGGTTCGTGGTCGTGGCTGGGAAGCAGTCCGGGCAGGTACCGCCCGTGGGGAGATGCCCGAAGTTGACCGTGCCGAAAGTGACGGCGGAGCTGTTCGAGGTCACGCCGTCGGCCGCGGAGGTGAAGAAAGCCGTATTCGTCTTGGTATCGGTCGTGACTCCCGGCGTGAACGCGTTGGACGTGCAGACCGTCGTTCCGAATACGGCGAGGCCCGCGGTCTGAAGGGTCGGCGTGCACCCTCCGACCGGGATCGTCACGGCGGGGTTTACTCCCGGAGTCACCGTATCGTTCAGGGTGAACCCACCGGTCAGCGCCGTGTCGCCGGTGTTCTCGAGCGTGAACTGAAAGAAGACCGGGTATGCCGTCACGATCTGATTGCTGCTCCAGGGCCCGGTATTCGTCAGTCCCACCTGCTTGAGAATCTTGAGGGACTTGACCGGAGTCCTGACGACCAGCTGAGCAGTCGCCGTGTTGCCCGTGCCCCCATTCGTCGAGGTCACGGCAGCCGTGGTGTTCGTGTAGGTGACTCCCGGTGCGACGGCTCCGGTTGCGCCGGTCACGGTGACACTGAAACTGCAGCTCGCGTTCGCCGCAAGAGAGCCGCCCGAGAAGGTGATCGTTCTGGGAGCGGTCGTGCTCAACAAGCCGCCGCATTGCGCGGCCGCGCCCACAGTCGGGACGGTGAGGCCGAGGGGCAGGACGTCGGTGAACGCGACGCCCGTGAGCGCGTTCAATGCGTTCGGATTGGTGATGGTGAACGTGAGCAGGGTCGTGCCACCGGTGAGAATCGTCGTGTCCCCGAAATCCTTGGCCAGGACCGGCGGAGAGAGGACGTCGAGATTGGCCGTGCCATAGCCCGTCCCCGTGGTGTTCGAGCCCGACTGCGTGGAGAAGATGTAGCCGCTCGTGTTCGCGTGTGGCCCCGTGGTCGTGCCGGTCACGGTCACCTGGGCCGTGCAGGAGTTGCCCGCGATCATCGAAGCGCCGGTCGGGTTGCCAAAGGTGAGCGTGGTTGCGCCGGCCGCTGGGGCCCAGGTCGGGCCGCCGGCGCACGTGGTCGAAAAGGCGGGCGTCGCGGCCACCTGCACCCCGGTGGGCAGCACGTCCGTGAATTTCACGCCCGTCAAGGGCACAGCACCGACGCTGGTGTTGGCCAGGGTAAAGGTCAGGACGGAGGTCCCGTTCAGCGGGATCTGAGCCGGCGCGAAGGCCTTGGCAAGGGTCGGAGCAGGCGCGGGGACGGTCGCCGCACAACCGGTGAAAACAATGTTGTCGATCAGAATCGGGGCTGCCGTCGAGACGGCCCCCCCTCCATTGATCCGGAAGGTCGTTGTCGCGGTGCCGGTGGTGGCCGCGAGGGTTACCGGTATCTGCGACCACGCATTCTTGTTGGTCAGGCCCTGGAAGATGGTCGAGAACGGCCCGCCGTTCGCGGAAGAATAGACATAGGTTGCGTTGTTGTTGTTGCCGCCCCAACCGCCTCCGTTGGGGTTGACCTGGAACGAAATCGAAACTCCCGTGCCGCCGCTGAACTGGCTCGTGTCGAGCGTGAACTCGAAATAGTGATTCGCTCCGGTTGCGGTGAATGTCGGATCCGGTGCGGTTGCCGTGTCCCAGGGTCCGACACCGGCCCAGGAATTGACGCCGCTCGAACTTCCAGCGACAGCCGTATCAATCGACTGCGACGCGCCGCTGAAGGCAGCCAAGGCGGAAGAGACCTGGGCGTGTTTCGTGCCCGTGTCGAATAGCGGCGGTGTGCCCGTCCCCGCTCCGGTCGGCATCGTCCACTGCACGAGCTGAGTTCCCGGCGTGCACGGTCCGAACGCCGCGGCCGTCTGAACCGTCAGAGTCGCGGTCGCCGTCTTGGTCGTGTCCGTTGCGCCGACGAAGAGGTTCTGCGTGGTGTTGACGTAGCTGCTCGACGTCGGCGTCAAGGGAGTCGTCACGTTCACCTTGATGCTGCACGTGCCGTTGGCCGCGATGTTCACCCCGGAGACGGTGATCGTCCCGCTTCCCGCGTTCGCCGTGACCGATGGCGACGCACCGCAACCGGAAGTCGTCACGCCCGGGGTGGGCGCCACGACCATGATGCCGGGCGTGGACGGAAGGTTATCGACGAAGTTGACGCTGGAGATGGCAGC
>JBDSFL010000430.1:0-11216 GCA_039919545.1 Thermoanaerobaculia bacterium
AGTGGGTGCTCGCGAGCGGGCGCGCTGGTATTTCCTGTTTACAAGGGGACGTTCGAGAGGCGCAGCGCCTTGGTCATCGGTGACCTCGTCCCCAAGAATCTGCACCGCGACGCGCTCGTGGCGTTTGCCAAGGATTTGGGGCGCACGATCGACTACGTGGAATCGCGCCAGGACCTGCACGCCCGCAAGGTGGGCTATTTCGGTGTCAGCTGGGGCGCCGCGGTGGGATCCGTGCTGCTGGCCGTCGAGACCCGGCCGAAGGCGGCCATCGTGGTCGGCGCCGGATTCGACACTTCCCGTCCCCTTCCCGAAGCGGACGAACTGAACTTCGCCCCCCGGGTCAGGATGCCGCTCCTGATGCTGAACGGCCGGTTCGACCGCTTCCTGCCGGTCGAGAGCACGCAACAACCGATGTTCGATCGCCTCGGCACACCCGCGGGCCAGAAGCGTTTCGTGCTGGTCGAGTCGGGTCACGCCCCGCCGCGCAACGAGCTCATCAAGGAGGCGATCCCGTGGCTCGATCGCTGGCTGGGGAGCGTGCGCTGAACGCAGCTACCGGGTGACGACTCCATCCAGGACGGCGGCCGCATCCACCTCGTAGAGATCGCCCAGCCCGTTGCCGGGGGCGCGGAGCTTCTCGCTCATCTCGCGCACGCTCAGCGGCCGGCCGAGCGGCGTGTCCGCGAAGCCGCGGAAGGAGGCGAAGACGAACGTCTTCCCGTCGGGCGTCATCGTGGGCGTGAGGACCGATGTCGTGCCGTTCACCACCGCGCCGAGCTTGCGCGGCTCGCCGAAGACACCGTCCTTGCGAAGCGAGAGGTAAAACTCCGAGCTCGCATTCGGCGGCTTCCCGCCGCGATCGGACGCGAAGACGAGGAAGCTCTGATCCGGAGCGATGAACTGGTTCGAGTCGTCGAATTCCGTGTTGAGGCTCGTTATCGGCTCGGCAGCCTGGTAAACGCCGTCGACACTTTTCGAGGTGTACAGGTCCCTGCGTCCCTTCCCGCCCGTGCGGCTGCTGGCCAGAGTGAGCGTGCCGTCGCTGGCGATGGAGGTGGTGGTCTCGTCGCCGTCGCTGTTCACGAGCGGTCCGAGATGGCGAGGCGCGGACCACCCTTGCGCCGTGCGGTCCACCCCCCACAGGTCATAGTCCTTTCGCGCCTCGCCCCCGTTGAGCGGACGATTGGAGGCGAAGACGATGAGCTTTCCGTCGAGCGAGATGGAGGGATCGATGTCCTTCCATTCTCCGGAAAAAGGCGCCATCGAAGGTGTACCCCATTTTCCGTCAACCCGGCGAGAGACGAGGATCGCCTGATAGTTCGAGCGTGCGGGCGCCGTCCGGCAGAAGAAAAGCGTCTTGCCATCCGGAAGGAACGCCGGTCCGAACTCGTTCTCTCCCGTGGAGACGATACCCGGCCCGAGCAGGCGCGGCGCTGCCTGCGGGCTGTCGATCGCGGGAGATACGCTCGCGATCCCGAGGGCGACGGCGGTGGCCAGGAGCCTTGCGAGGGTTCGGCGATCTGTCATCACGGTTTTCTCCTTCGGTCTTGCCACGCCGCTTCATGAGACGTTCGCCTCAGGAAATAGTTTTATGGAAGCGCTTCAGCAGATCGACCACCGCCACCTGCCCGTTGTGCTCGGCCCAGCCCAGGGGCGTTGCGCCGTAGGTCGGCTCCTGGACGCGGGGATCGGCACCCAGCTCCAGCAGAAGGTTCACCAGCTCGAGGTTGCCCAGCCACGCGGCGTTATGCAGCGGCGTTGCCAGGAGGTTCACGCCGACCCCGTCGTGCGTGGTCATCCCGCTGATCTCGAATCCGAGCGCGGACATGAGGCGCAGGCCTTCCGGATGGTTCCCTTCCACCGCGCGATGAAGCAGCTCCACCCGGCCGTGAAAGCCGAGGGCATCGAGCAGCGTGGGCTGCTGCGCCAGCAATCGCATCACCTCCTCGCGCCGGCCCGCGAGGCATGCCGCGGCAAACCGCTCCTCGGGTGCCGGCTCGGTGCGGAGCGCGCCGTGTTCCAGCAGGAGCTCGGCGATCTGCAGGTTCCCCGCGCGGAGAGCCGCCTCGTACGGTGTGCGACCGTCGCGCCTGCTCTTCGCATCGAGGTTCGTCCCGTGCGCCACCAGCAGCTTCACGCGCCCGAGAAAGTTCTTGCGTGCCGCGGACCAGAGCTCTTCCGTGAGGAGCTGCGCGGGGCACTCGAGGCGATCGCCCAGCTGCCGCGCCCACCGGCCCTTGCGCTCCCGTCCGAGGCCGTACGCGAGGAGCAGCCGGAGGTGATCATCGTTCTCGTGGAAGTGGCGGTTGTAAAGCGCCTGCCCGTCGTTCGGATCCGCGCCGGCCTCGAGCAGCAGACGGGCCAACGCGAGCGCGTCCGGGTGAGGCGGCTGCCGGCTGCCGTCCTCGCCATTCCCGAACGCGCCCGTGAGCGCGGTGAAGGGCGGAACCTCGTGATCGAGCAGGAACCCGGCGTCCGGATCCGCCCCACGCGAAAGCAGCAGGCGCGCGACCGCGAGCGTCGAGCGTCCGGAACCCGCGGACTTCACGCGCGAATAGCAGGCATACAGGAGGGGCACCCAGCCGTGTGGCCTTCCCGGCGCATCGAGCAGCTCCGGCTGCGCGTCGAGCCTCGCGGTCGCGGCCGCGACCTCGCCGGCAGCCGCCGCGGCATGAATTCCCGTTTGTGCGATGGCCGGGTCGCGAGCCAGGATTCGTTCCGCCTCGTCCGCCCCGGCAGGGTCCCAGCCGCGGTAGTCCAGGCAGGCCAGGCGCAGGAACTCCTCCACGCAGGAAACGATAACTCAGCCGCGTTGTTGTGGCTCGCCCGACTTCGACGAGCGGGGGCTTCTTCGACCACGTTGCGCCCGAAAGCGCACCGGAGGTCGACCCGCGCTTTCAAGTCTCCGCGTTCACGTCCCCCGCCTGCCCGTGAGGCCGCGCAAAAATCATCACCCTCCAAATCTCCGGATGAGATGAGATGCTGAGCCAGGCGGAGCGGAACTCGCGACTGACGCGGAACCCCTGAAGGAGCCTGGCTCATGGCGACAGGTAAGCACGACATCATCGTCATCGGGACTTCGGCCGGTGGAGGGGAAGCACTCGACGCGCTGGTTGAGCAGCTCCCTCACGATCTGGACGCATCGGTGATCATCGTCCAGCACATGGCGCCCGAGAACAGGGGAACGGCCCTGTTGAAACGGTTGAAGCGGCATGAAGCCCTGCCCTGCACGTTCGCCGAAGACGGCGAAACGATCCTCCGCAAGCACATCTATCTCGGGCCCTCGGACAGCCACCTGCTGGTCAAGGCACGGCAGCTGCTCGTCAGGAAGGGTGCGCGCGAGAACCGCTATCGCCCCGGCATCGATCCGCTGTTCCGATCCGCGGCCGCATCGCATGGATCGCGGGTCATCGGCGTGATCCTCACGGGCATGCTCGACGACGGCACGGCGGGAATGCAGGCGATCAAGAAATGCGGGGGGCTCACGGTCGTTCAGGACCCGAAGACCGCGGCCTACCCCGATATGCCCAGGAGCATCGTGGACAACGTCGAGGTCGATCACTGCGTGCAGATCGGCGAGATGGGGGCGCTTCTGGAGCGGCTTGTCGCCCAGGCGCCCGGAAAGAGCCTTTCGGTGCCGGACGACGTCCGGATCGAAGCCACGATCGCCGAACGCGTGCTGAGCGATGTGGGGCAAGTCAACGGACTCGGACATCTGGTCCCGTACAACTGCCCGAACTGCGGCGGCGTGCTGTGGGAGATGGAGAAGGCAAGCCCTTGCCGGTACCGCTGCCACACGGGCCACTCCTTCACGTCGAGCTCTCTGGCGGTCAGCCAGTCCGAGCGCATCGAGGACACGCTCTGGATCTCGCTGCGGATGTTCGAGGAGCGCAAGAACCTGATGAACGACATGGCGCGGCGGGAGTCGCGCGCGACGTCGAAGAAGGGCTACCTCGAGCGCGCGCGGGAGACCGAGGTCCACATCGAGCTGATCCGGGAGATGCTGCTCGCGTCCGTAGGCAAGTAGCCGGGACGGCCAAGTGGGCCGCGCGCTCAGCCGGCGAGCGAGCGCCGGAAAGCGGCGGGTGTCGTGCCGGTCACGGCGCGGAAGGCGCGTGTGAAGTGGCTCTGGTCGGCGAAGCCGGTGAGCGAGGCCACCATGGCGAGGCCTGGCCCCGGGGTGCCGAGCAGGCGGCAGGCACGCTGGATCCGGAGCCGGCGCACGGACTCGGCCATGGAGGTGCCCTGAAAACGGCGGAACACGCGGGCGAGGTGAACGGGATGGACACCCGCTTCCTTCGCGAGCGCCTCGGTGCCGGGCACATTCGGGAGCTCGTCGTGCAGACGATCGAGCACGCGGGCGAGCCAGCGCGGCGGCTTGCCCTGCATGGCGAACGAACCGGCCAGCGCTCCCAGAAGCTCGTACCCGAGAGCCTCGACGGCCTCCCCTTGGGAAGCGATCGATGAGGTCAGCGTGCGTCGAAGCCGCGCCGCGGCCCACACGAGGGCGCCGGCTTGGCGATCGGGCGCGGTGTGCGGCGCCGGCGCGAAGCCTTCCATCCGTTCCAGCCAGACCGGGTCGAGCTCGATGTTCGCGACGCGGCCGCCCGCGCGGGTCATCCGGGTGACATGGACCTCTCCCGCGGGGTGATAGACCGCCGACCAGGGTTCGTAATCGACGGTCTGGGTGGGCCGGTAGCGTTCGGAGTACCCGCCGGCCACCAGGAGCGAAACGAACGCGCGCTCGTGGGCATGCGCCGGCAGGTCTTCTCCTGCCCGATAGCGCGTCTCGGTGAGCGTCAGACCCGCGCGGGAGCGCTGCGTGATGGCCTCGCCGAAGTAGGCTCCCGAGGAAAGCACTCCACCCGACGTCACCATCTCCACGCTCCTTGATACGGCGGGGAAGCCGGGATGTTTGGTCTGTTCAAGACGGGACGGATTTCTCGAACCATCCTGCTGGCATGAACAGACGCGCTCGCTCGCTCGCCAGTGTCCTCGTCTTTGCCACGCTGTGCCACGCGGTTCCGGCGTCCGCGGCGGCGCAGCCGCCCGCGGTCAAGCGCGAGGGCTACACGCGCACGGTGGCCATCGTCGTCTATGAAGGCGTCGAGATCCTGGACTTCACAGGCCCCGCCGAGGTGTTCAAGGCCGCGGGAGGGTTCGGCGAGGTGAACGGGCAGCCCGCCTTCCGGCCCTACATCGTGGGCCCTTCGACGGAGCCGTTGACCAGCCAGGGTTTCATCAAGATCGTCCCCGAGTACTCGTTCGCGAACGCGCCTCGCCCGGACATCGTCGTCATCCCGGGCGGGAACACCGGCAGGCTCATCGCGGATCCTCTGGCCATGGCCTGGATCAAGCGCGTGGTGGACGAGTCGGAGGTGGCCGTCTCGGTCTGCAGCGGCGCCTTCGCGCTCGTGAAGACGGGCATCACCGACGGCAAGGACATCACCACCTGGTACGGTGCTGTGGAGCGTCTGCGGGAGGTCGCGACGAGCTCGCGGGTGCACGCGGGCCGGCGCTTCATCGACAACGATCGCTTCATCACGACGGCGGGCGTGTCGGCCGGCATCGACGGCTCGCTGCACCTGGTCGCGCGTCTTCTCGGGCGCTCGGTGGCGGATCAGACGGCGCAGTACATGGAATACCGCTGGACGCCAGAGGCCTACATCTCCTCGCACTACGCGACGCTGAACCCGAGCACCGACGCGCGCGGGCGCGCGCTTCAGCTCGCGAGCCTGAACAGCGCGGGCGGGAACGCGGCCGAGGCACGGCGTGTGCTCGACGAGCTGGTTGCCAAGGATCCCGCCGATGCCGACACCTGGTACATCCTGGGGACGACGCTCGTCTCGGACCACGACTACGACGCGGCGGCTCGCGCGTTCGGCAAGTCGGCCACGAAGCCGGAGCTGAGGGTTCGCTCGCTTTACAACCTCGCCTGTGCTCAGGCCCTGGCCAACCGGAAGTCCGAGGCGCTCGATGCGCTGCGGAAGGCGGTGGACGCTGGGTTCAAGTCGAAGAGTCAGGTGATGGCCGATTCCGACCTGGCCTCCCTGAAAGGCGACGCGAGGCTCGACGCGATCCTGAAGTCCATGCCGGACTGAGCGGAACGCAGCGGAGGAGCGGCGTTGGCCGCTCCTCCGCGTGGCATGTCACCTGCTAAAGACGATCCGTCGCTGCCGTTTCGGCCAGATCGATTTTGAGACAGGAGAATGCAATGTCGTCGTCGCACACGCCATCCCGGGTGAAGTTTCGTTCACCGATGCTTCGCTCGTGGGTCGCCTTGGGTCTGGCCGCCTCGTCTCTGCTCCTTTCTTCGTCGTCCCGCGCCGACGAGCTCGTGCGCATCGTGCGCATGAAAATTTCGGCGGGTGACGTGGCGAGCGGCGAGGCCGCCATCGAGGACTACAAGCGCAAGACGGGCGTGGACACCGAGTACCTGAATGCGCTCGGCTGGCTGGCACGCGGGGCGGAGCTGCTGCGGCGTCCGGAGAAGGCCGCCGCTCTCGTGGCGCTGCTGCACCGCGAGATCCCGAAGGAGAACGCGGAGTACCTCGTCCCTTACGGCGCCGCCATCGAGGTCGAGGGGCGCCTCATCGCGGCCCGCGAGGGGCGCGGCGCGGCGATCCGCTTCTGGACCGACGAGCAGACGCGCGCGAAAGACGTCTCCCTGCAATCGCGCATCCGAAAGAACATCAACCTCGTTTCGCTGGAAGGGCAGCCCGCTCCGGAGATCGGGTATGCCCAACGGGCGGGGTCGGCCTCGGGACGGCTCGCGGAGCTGCGGGGCAAGCCGGCTCTCCTCTTCATCTGGGCGGCTGGCTGCGGCGATTGCAAGGCGCAGGGGCCCACCGTCGAGCGGATCATGAAAGCCTACGGGCCGCGCGGCCTCACGCTCGTCGCGCCGACGCGGCTCTATGGGCCCGGCAAAGACGGCAAGCCGGCCACGCCCGCGGAAGAGAAGCAGGAGATCGAGAAGGCCTGGGCCGAGACGTTTCCGGGGCTCGCCGGTTCCGCCGTGCCGATCGACACGGACACGATGGTCCGCTACGGCGGTTCAGCCACGCCCACGTTCGTGCTGGTGGATCGCCGCGGCATCGTGCGTCTCTACGCGCCCACCCGTCTCAGCGAGGCCGAGCTGTCGCGCCGCATCGACGAGGTCTTGAACGAGACTCCCTGATTGGTGGATGCGATCCGCCCAGGACCTGAAGGAGGATCGCATCCGATGGGTCGCTCGGGAATCATCCGCGACGCGTCCGCGAGGGCTGCTGAAGCGTGAGTGCGTCGCGTTTTCTAGCCGTGCGTCGAGAGAAAGGAGCTGATCCCCTCGAACGCGGAGGACGGCGCTCGATGAGCGCCGTCTTCGAGCCGATGCTCGACGCTCCCGAACCGCGGACGGAGAACTCCTGCGTACGCCGCGACTCGATCGAGCGGATAGAACGGATCCTCCCGCGTCGACACGTGGAGGACCGCGGCTGGCGAGGCATGCTCGGAAGCCGGAGTCTCCTTGCTGGCCGCCCACTCACCCGGAATGCCCCCGCAGAGCGCCACCAGCGCCCGGAAGGGGGCGCCATGCGGCGGGTCGAGCGCGAGCCGGTAGTTGAAGGCGCAGGGCTGGCTGAACCCGAGGAGCGACACGCGCGCGGGATCGCCGCCCTGGGTCACACCCCACGCGATCGCGGCGGCCACCGCGGCGCGATGGGTGGCGCGGTTGTCCTCGGCGCGCGGGCTCACCCCCCAGTGAAAGCCTGTTTTCCGGGACGGGCCGCTCTCGTTGCCGGGCACCAGGGTCGAGTGAGGCCCCTCGGGCGCGACGACAAGGAATCCCTCCGGACACAGCCGCCCTGCCAGCGAGAGAATCGACGCCGCGTCCATGGCATAACCATGCATCGCCACCAGAATGGGAAAGGGCGCCGGCGACGAGACCGCCGGACGGATGGCGAAGACGTGGAGCGCCACCGGCACCGAGAGCTGGGCATGGACAGGGGAAACAGCTGAGCTCATGAGGGCGCGATCGTACCTTTCGCCACGGGCTGCTCGGGAACCCGGAGCCCCTCCTTTCCGTAAAGAGAGCTGAGATGTCGAAAACCGCGATCGAAGTCGAAGGACTCCAGAAGGTCTACCGCACCCGTTTCGGGCAGAACATCACCGCCCTCGAGGGGATCGCGTTCACCGTGCTGCCCGGCGAGATCTTCGGCCTGCTCGGGCCCAACGGCGCCGGGAAGACGACCACCGTGAAGATCCTGCTGGGGCTCACCAACGCCACGGGCGGCACGGCGACCCTGATGGGCCTGCCCGTCTCGGATCCGAAGTGCCGGCAGCGGGTGGGCTATCTCCCCGAGGGTCACCGCTTTCCCGGCTACCTCACCGCTCGGCAGACGCTCTCCATCTTCGGGCGCATGTCCGGCGTCGATTCCGCCACCATCGCCCGTCGCATCCCGGTCCTGCTCGAGCGGCTGCGCATCGCCGAGTGGGCCGACGTGCGGGTGAAGAAGTTCTCGAAGGGCATGACGCAGCGGCTCGGGCTCGCCGCCGCGCTCGTACACGACCCCGAGGTGCTGCTCCTGGACGAGCCGACCGACGGCGTGGATCCGGTGGGGCGCCGCGAGATTCGCGCCATCCTCCAGGAAGAGGCCGCGCGCGGGCGGGCCGTCCTCCTGAACTCGCACCTGCTCTCGGAGATCGAGCTGACGTGTGATCGCGTGACCATGCTGCGCAAGGGCGCGGTCGCCACCGAAGGGCGCATCGCCGACCTCACCGCCACCGGCTCGCGCTACAAGATGGTCGCGACGGAGCCGCTCGAAGACGCGCTGCTGGCGCAGTTCCGGGCCACGGGCGCGACCGTCGAGCGGGTGAACGGGCACGTGCAGCTCACCACGCGTGACGTGGTCCACCTCAACGAGCTGATCGACCGCGCCCGCGAGGGGGGCACGAACCTGAGCGAAGTGTCACCCCTGCGTTCGAGCCTCGAAGATGTCTTCGTCGATCTCGTGCGCGCCGACCGTGCCGAGAGCGCGGCCGCAAACAGCACCCAGACCCCTCCGATCCCACAGGTTCGCAAGAAAGAGGTCCCGTCGTGAGAGCCCTCGTCGCCAACATCGAGGAGGTCTTCCGCGAGGCGTCGGCCCGCTGGACCCTCATGGCCTATTTCGCGCTCTCGTCCCTCTTCATCCTCATCTTCGCCATGGCCGTGAACCTCGATGTCGTGAACGGCGCCCTGGCGGGGGCGAAGATCTTCGGGAAAGAGGCCCACATGCGGGGCGAGACGATCGACCTCAACACGCTCGTCACGAACTTCGAGTGGGGCTTCTCGGTCCTGCTTTACATCGTCGGCACGTTCCTCGCGCTCTTCGCCACGGCGCACCTGGTCCCCCGCCTGCAGGAGAAGGGGACCATCGATCTCTATCTCTCGCGCCCCGTGGGCCGCATCCAGCTCCTGCTCTCGCGCTACCTCGGGGGGCTGATCCTCTCGGGGGCGAACATCTTCTTCCTCATCGGCTCGATCTGGCTGATCGTCGTCTACAAGACCCACGTCATCCACCCCCGCTTCCTGCTCGGCGGCGCGATCATCCTGTTCTGCATCGCCTGTCTGCTGGCGTTCGCGTTTCTCGTGGGCGTCGTCACCTCCTCGACGGCGGTCTCGATGATGGCCACGTTCGCGCTCTTCGGCTTCTCGGCGCTGCTCGCCTCGCACGACCGCATCGCGGCCTCGCTCTCGTCCGAATGGAGCGCCGGCATCGTGCAGGGGCTCTACTGGATCCTGCCCAAGACGTTCGAGCTCGGCCAGGCCGTGATCGCGCTCGTGGCCCCGAACGACGCCCCCGCCCGCGTCCTCCAGTCGCTCAGCCTCATGCCCTTCCTCACCACCGGACTCTTCGGTCTCGCCTCGCTGGCCCTCGCGGCGTGGCTCTTCAAACGAAAGGATTTCTGATGAAACGCTCCGCGCTCGCCCTGGCCGCCGCCGCCCTCCTCGCCTCCGCCCCCGTCTGGGCCGCCGGAAAAAGCGAAGACCCGTTCTCGCTCGTTCCGGCCGACGCCGCCGCGGTCGGGATGGTCAACCTGTCCGACCTGCGGTCGAGCCCGCTCTCCTCGCGCCTCTTCTCCGAGACCGACAAGATGACGGTGGACGGCGATGCCGCCCGCTTCATGGAAGAAGCCCGCCTGAAGCCGCGCGAGGACGTGGACGTCGTCGTGGTCGCAGGCACGCCGAATCCCAGCCACGGAGAGAGCTCCGGCCTCGTGATCTTCGAGGGGCGCTTCGACACCGACAAGATCGCCGCGGCGCTGGCTTCACGCGGGGCGGTGCGCACCGCGACGCCGAACGGCGCGATGTTCGTGCTGAAAGACAGGGACAGCGCCGAGCTCAAGAAATCGGGCGTGCTGGCGCTCCTCTCCTCGCACCTCCTCGTCGGCGGCGACGAGGCGTCGGTTCGCGCGGCGCTGGCCCAGCGTGATGCGGGCGGCAGCTCCTTCCGCTCGGGCGACGGTCTCGGCCGTCGCCTCTCGCTCATCGAATCCGGCGCGACCGCGTGGGCGCTCGTCGACGTGACGCGCATGCCGATGGGCAAGCACCGCTCCAAGGGTACCGTGCACGGCGACCTCGACGTGAACGTGAACGGCAAGGATCATCACGTCACGATCCGGGAGGACGGCGGTGCCGACAACGGCATCGCGGCCCTTCATGGCGCGCTGCAGAACGTTTCGCTCGTCGCTCTCCAGGCCACCACCAAGGGCGATTCGCTCAAGCTCTCGATGACCGGTCTCTCCGCGGATGAAGACACCCGCGAGCTCATCGAAGACAGCCTCCGCGGCATCCTCGCCGCCTGGCGCCTCGCGGTTCAGGACAAGTCTCCCGACATGGTCTCCGTGCTGCGCCGCTTCAAGGTCTCGCACGACAAGGAAGGCGTGACGGTCGCCGGCACTCTCCCCGGCGCCGCGGTCAGGGCGCTGGCGGAAAAGCATCACGGCACGAAGGACTGAGTCTCGGCAGGGTCCTGAAACGAAAAGAGGCGCGCTCGAAGGAGCGCGCCTCTCTTCACATCCTGCGACGGCGACGGCTCAGTAAGCCAGCACCTTCCGCGCCGCCGCGAGCACGCGGTCGGTGTTCGGCAGGATCGCCCGCTCCAGGATCCGGTTGAAGCCGACCGGCGTGAACGTCGAGCCCGTGCGCTCGACCGGAGCGTCGAGATACTCGAACAGCTCGGAGCCGATCTGCGCGG
>JBDSFL010000272.1:0-6119 GCA_039919545.1 Thermoanaerobaculia bacterium
CGTTACGTCCTGGCGGGCAAGCCCAAGGTAATGGGAGGGACTTCTGCCGAGGGCCATAGGCAGAAAGCTCGTCACTTGAGTCTTTGCTCCAAAAAGAAGCAGCACCACGTTCTCGAACACGACCGTGACCGCGAGCGACAGCAGCAGGAGCTGCTCTGGTCGGGCTCCCCGCCGACGCAGCGCCGTCGTCGTCACCTGGAACGACAGACCAATCGCGGCACATACGAGTAAGGACGCCACAATTGCTGTCATCGCGGACCGCAAGCCAGCATGAACCGTCAGAGCGAGGTACGGTGCGACCACAACTGCGCACCCGACGCCAAAGGCGAAATGTCGGGAGCCGCGAGTCGCCAGAAAAAACGCGATCGCAACGAGGGTCAGATCCGTCCAGGCGAGGGCAGCATTTAGAGCGTACTGCACTATCACAAGTCGTCAGAACTGGAACTGAAACTTGCCCATTTTGAGTCTGAAGACACTCAGACTTCCGACGAAATCGCCGGACGTTGTGAACGTCGTCTTACCGACCGCGCCCTCGTAGTCACGCTGATTGAGCAGCCAGGCCGACACGGCTGTGGGCGTACCATCGGTGGCGCGAATGCCTGCGACAACGAGCTTGAGCGCGTCGTAGGCGGTGTCCGATGCCAGGCCTGGCTCTTTCTGTTTACCGTTGGCATCGCGAAACATCAGTCGATAGGCCTCCCTAAATCTCTTCCGTGGTAGGTAGTCGTCTCCCGGTTTTGAGGCAACCGCGCAAAACGCGCCTTCAGCGGGCTCGGCGAGCTCCTCGCCCAATTGCGGCGAGTAGAACGTATCGCTGACCAGAATCCGGAGCCTTCCTACTCCCTGCTTTGAAAGCTCCCGAAATGCCGCCCGGTACTCGTCGGGGTAGGCGATGAGAAATACTGTATCGATGCCCTTCTCGGCACGAAGTTGCGTCACGAGCTGCCGAAAATCGGTGGTGCCTTGAGTGAAGGAGCGCTCCAGCGAGACTCGGCCTCCCGCGGCACTGAACGCGGCCTTAAAGACATTCGCGTTCGTTGTACCGTAGTCGTTGGACACGTGGTAGAGCGCGAGTGAGCGGGCGCCGATTCGTCTGAATGCTGCATCCCCGAACAGTCGAGCAATGAGGTCGTCTGAGGGCCAGTTCCGAAAGATCAGGTTGCCGATATCAGGAATACCTGGAGCTGACGCTGCTGGCGTGAAGAAGAGAACGCCGCTCTGTTGCGCATAGGGCGCAGCATTGAGCACGCCCGTGCTGGTGAGCCCACCGATGATGTACTTCGCTCGGTCAACATCGATGAGACGCTTCACGGCGTCGACCGTTCCTGTTGGGTTATCAGTGGTGTCCTGGAAGATCAGAGTGAGCTTCGGGGCACTGGTGTCGCGCTTCAGTTCTTCGGAGGCCAGGAGCAGGCCTTCCTTCGCGTTTTGGCCATACTCGGCCATGCTCCCTGAGAAGGGCAGGACGACTCCGATGCGTAGCTCTGCTTGTGCGGCTTGGGGCATCGGCGGCGCGGTCACCGGCGAGGGTTTTCGGAAGAGTAGAACTCCCGCCAGGAAAAAAATTACCACCGCTGAGAACGCCACCCCGAGATTTCGCTTCGTCATCGAAGTCCCTCCACAAAATCCGTCGCCTGGAGCTACGCCCGACCGTGGGAGAAGGAACGTTTGGCGAACACCGGATCACTCTGTTGTCCTAAGGAAATCAACCGCTCAAGGTAGTGCCCTGGTCGTGTGCAGCGAGGGGCGCCGGACGATGTGTCATATTCGCTCCCTGGATCTCGGACTCGGAAGGCGCCTCTGTTCCAGAGCTGAGTCGCCCAGCGTTCGTAAAACTCACGCTCAGGTCCCTTCCACGACGAGAGCGCATCGAGGAATCCGTCGAGCGCATCGTTCGAGATGAATACGATGTCGCTGGCTGTGACGTCGAGACCAGGCGGCGTCATAGTCAGGAGTTCCACGAGGTTCCCAATATGCCGGCCTGAAAGGTATGCTGCAACCGCACGATCCAGCCATGAGGCGGACATCTCCCGACCGGCGATCTTGAATCTCCGGATGCCTAGGTCGGTGTACCGATTGAGATCCTCGGGCCGAATCCATCTCGCGCTCAATAGGATCGCAGGGTCGAGCATCCGAGGTACGTTGCAGTTCTGTTGAAACCCCTCGTCATAACCGAGAACCTCGCGGGCTAGCCGAATGTAGTGCGCTTCGCGCGCAAAGCAGTGTGGCACGCAGGCTTCGTTGACCAGGAGTTCGATCTGCACTGATGGGGCGTTGTTGTTGAGGAACTCGACTAAATTCCGGAGCAGACCAAAGTCCCTCCCGGCGTCGTGGTGCAGCACTACCCCGTCGATATCGAGTGGTAGCCATGGGCCGAGGTCTTCCGGCTTACGTACGGCAGCGATCGTCGAGATGCGAATGGGAAGGCGCTCAGCTGAGTAGCGCTGGCGAATCAGGCGGGCGACCCGAATATCTGCGACGACGACGCCATCCGCTTGAACATCGCCGGCAATCCAATCGAGGTCCTCTTGGAGCCGTCGCTGTATCGCCATGTCGGTGAAGTCAAGATGTCGACACAGCCCGTTCAAGAGGTAGAGGAACGTGAGCCCTTCGGCACGTGCGAGCGCTGCGTGGGCAACGATTCTCGTGTCGTCGACAGCTGGAACGTCTCCGGGGGCGCGGCCGTGCCCGGTCAGTTGGGTCTGACGAGAGCCAAAGATGGAGGCGACGCGCCGGTCGACGGAGCCCGTTCGAGCCCACCGTCCGATCTGAGAGTCGTTCCAAACCGTCGCGACGGTAAGGTCGATGTCGTCGAGGCGTGTCACGGTACAACGACCTCTTGCCCGTCCTTTGTCGTGAGCATGAAACCACCCGCGACGGCTCGTAATTGCTCGTGTGGGCCGACGACACATTTCCCGAGCGGCGTCGGCACGACGAGCCGAGGAGTAAACCAACCGGGCCGCCGGATCAGCTCGCGATAGAGGCATTGGGACTCGCGGACACTCAGCTTGTGCTTCCCGAGAGTCCCGTTGTAGAAGGGATGCACGATGTAGTACGGAACGATGGGCGGTGAGGCGGAGAGGAGCCGTTCATAGAGCTCCTCAAGGACCTCGACAGAATCGTTCACTCCTCGAAAGACAGGATGCTGACAGAGGAGGGCTGGCCGCTTCTCCCCATTGTCGGCCAGCCTGGATGCGACAGCCAAAAATCCCTCGGTGATTTCCCGCGGATGGAGAACGTGAAACATGATCGCGCTCGGCTGGAGTACGGCGAGGGCGTCCCAGAGCTCAGCCCTCGACAGGAGGTATTCGGGATCCCACACCGGTTCACGCGTATGGATCGAGATCAGGGGGGTTGAGGTGCCGAGAACCTTCCGCAATGCCACGACTCGCTCCGCGATCTGGAGCAGTACGTCCGGCGATGAACAGAGAGGATCGCCCCCACTCAGGATGATTTCCTTTATCGAGTGGCCGTGCTGCCGAAGGTCGTCGAAGATGTGGTCAACGTCTTGGCTACGAACGACCGCCGGTTCAAGAGCCTTCTCCTTCAGGTAGCAGAATCGGCACAGCCCTGAGCAGACAGTCGTGAGGCGTAGGAGCCCCTGATACTCGTACTTCTGGATCCAGAATGGGTTGAAGCTAGCCCGGTACGGCGACGGAGTGGCATCCCAGAGCTCCGGGCCGTCACTGAGTTCCTCATCAGACGGGAGGACGAGATCAAGAAGAGGGTCGGTCGATGTACCGAGCAAGACGTGCCTTGCGTAGAACGTCGGAAGGCGGAAACGGTTCCTTTGCGAGATGCTTCTGGCCTGTTCGAGCCGTTCAGGAGGAAGGTCAGGCACGAAGAAGCGGATGTCGTCGACATTCGTGAGAACTCGCGGAAACTGGGGGAACCGGACGACGGATGGGCCGACTTGACGTGTCATGAGGAATCCTCAAGGTCCGATAGAGTCAGGACCAAGTAAATACCGACCACGGAGAAGCATACAGAAACGGCTTTGACGAACGACATCGTAACTCTCCCCAGCCTATCCGAGCGGCGGTCGGGTGTCGAGATAACAGAGGAACTCGCTGAACCTTGATCGAGGGGCTCCAAATTCTTCCTCCCGCTGGCCACCTCCGAACGGGCCTCCGTCCTCAAGAGGTGTCAACCAAAGTTGTGAGCATAGAGCGCGCCAACCGAAGCCGTCGGGGTTCACACAGGGACCCCCTTTGTCACTTTCTCATGAGCGTTTACACCTTGGCATCGAGTGAACTCGTCTGGGTCCAACACTGCGGGAAAAATCCCTGATTTCCGCTCTACCTCCTGAAGCGGACCGGCGAGACAAACCGACCCCCAGGGGGAAAGCGATGCCGTGCGCACCGGCGTTCAATGGACAAGCCGTTCAATTCCCAGAGCTACCCCAGGAGCCGGAGCTATCGCCAGGAAGCGCGAGAGGCGGGTTCGCGGCAGAGCCTCCCGGCGATCGGGCCGACCTCCCCGCGGACCGTCGAGCGGGGTAATCGTCCGACGAAGGCCGTATTGCCAGATCCTCAGAGTCGTGCTGAAGGTTCCAGAAACACTACGGCTTCGCCGTACGCGACTATCTCTCCGTCGTTGCCGGTGTGGTCGCCAAGCAGATGAGTCGCGATGAAAAGCCGGGACACGGTCTCGTCAACAGGACAGGGCCGTTCACGAATGCGCGGGACCGCGACGCGATCTGGCGCACGCTCGAAGCGCTGTCCGTCCCTTACGCCGACATCGCATCAAAGGTCGGTGGCGACCCCGAGAAGATCCTCCGAAGCCGTCCGCAAGAGCCCATTCGCTCCCAGCCGCTTATCGCCTCCAAGGCCACGTCTACGTCAGCGCCGCTTTCCGCGGCCTGATCGATCAGCTCGCGCCGAATCTCTTCTGGAAGCTCCGAGCACTGTTCGACACACAGACCGAGCGCAACCAGCTTTTCGCCGCTTGGGGAAAGCTGTTCGAGGGTCCCGCATCGGCGCGGCGCGAAGCGGCACCTGGCTCCGCCCGAAGTACTTCCGTTCTCCGCCAGACGAGAAAGGCTCGGAGCTCATCGACGTCACAGTTCCGGCGCTCGCACCCGCCACAGAACCCTTTTTTGAGCGGCGTCTGAGTTCCAGAATCCAGCCCAGGCGACGGTTGGGCTATCGGCTTCGGGACACGCCTGTGTCTACCGTGGCCGACCTCCTGGACCTTTCCTGGGATCAGGTCAAGCGCATTGAGATCGCGTACATGGAGCGCCTGTTGGTGGCGACTCCCGTCGAATCGCCGCGTGCCATCGGTGTGGACGAGATCTCGATCAAGAAGCGTCACCACTACCGGATCGTGGTCAGCGACCTGGAGCGGAGGCGCCCGATCTGGTTTGGTGGCAAGGACCGTTCCGAGGAGAGCTTCTCCGAGTTCTTCTCCTGGCTGAACCTGCACACCGAGCGGGGCGCGGTCGGCATTGAAGTGGCCGTCATGGACATGTGGAAGCCCTTTACGGCGGGCATGAGAAAGCATGAGCCCCACGCGGCAATCGTCTACGACAAGTTCCATGTGATGGGCCACCTGGGCGATGCGCTGGACCGGGTTCGAAAGGACGAGTACCGGCGAGCGTCCGAATCCGATCGGCGATTCATCAAGGGGCAGAAGTACACGCTGCTCTCAGCGCCCGAGCATCTGACGCCTGCGGGACGCAGCAGCCTCACCCAGCTCTTGAAGGCCAACGAGCGCATCCACAGGGCATACCTGCTCAAGGAGACCTTCGGCCAGCTCTGGGACTTCCGGCGGCCCGGATGGGCTCGGAGATTCTTTGAAAACTGGAAGAGGCAGCTGCGCTGGCAACGGCTCCCGTCCTTTCAGAAGTTCGCGGCGATGATCGAGCGGCATCGGGACGGCATCGAGGCTTACAGCCGCCCAGAGAACAAAGTCTCTCTTGGAATGGTCGAGGGCATCAACAACAAGATCCGTGTGATCCAACGGCGCGCCTATGGCCTTCGCGATGAACAGTACCTTCGCCTTGTATCTTCGAAAAGCGGGACAATTAAGGCGAAAGAAGGCTAAACGTTTGAGTCCGGGGAGGCCGAAGACGCCTGGAGCTTCGAGCTCGTTCGTTAGGGTGGCCCCCCGCCCTCTTC
>JBDSFL010000480.1:0-11325 GCA_039919545.1 Thermoanaerobaculia bacterium
GCCGATCGTGATGCGCTCTCGCGGGCTCCGCTCCGAGACCGGTCCGAGCAACCTCTCGTCGAGCGCATTCGGAATGACGACGATGTCCGGGCACAGAGCGCTCATGCGGCTCTTCAGCGCCTGCGTCGAGACGATGAGACGGCTCGCGCTCCGGGTGAGAAATCGAATCATTCGCCTGAGATCCTCGCCAGGGAAAGGGGACCACGGCTCACCCTCGTGCAGGTCGAGCAGGTTGTCGTCGATCGAATAGACGAGCGGAATCGCGCGAACGGAGAGCGCGTCCACCATGGCTTCGAGGCGCTCCATCCGCGCTGCCCGTGGCCAGGTCACGAAGCGGTCGAGGAAGACGAGGTCGAAGTCTCCGGCGGGGCGTTCCGTGCCGTGCGTCAGCCGGATGTGGCGCGCCACGAGCGGGTGGGTGAGCGGCTGCACGAGCCGGATGTGCGCGCAGCTGTTGTGCTGCTGGGGTCCCGCCCCGCCATGCAGCCCGTAAACCTCACGCATCGTCGAAGAGCGTCTCGAGGATCCGGATGGCCGCCGTATCGGGATGGAACGAGAGGACGTCGCGCATCGCGCGATCGGCGAGGCGGCTCCTGAGCGACGCATCGTCCACGAGACGTTCGAGAGCCTCGACGCACCGATCGTCAGAGCCGGTATCCACGATCAGCGCGTTCTCCTCGTGCCGGGCGAAGCTCGAAGCTCCACCTCTTTCGGGCACGACGACCGCCGCGCCGCAGGCCATCGCCTCGAGCGCCGTCAGGCCCATCGCCTGGAAGGACGAGAGGTCGGCGAACACCTGGACCTGGTTGAAGAGGTTGGAAAGCGCGTTCTCGCTCACCACTCCCGCCGCGTGATACGGGAAGGCAGGGTCGAGCAAGCGGAACCCGGGATCGTCCGGCTCGACCCCGAAGAGCACGATATCGACCGAACCTCGACGGCTCTCGGACAGGCGCTTCAGAACGTCGAGGGTGCGCTCGGGCGCGCGGCGCGGGGTGCTCGGGCGGATCATGGCCGCCACGCGCACCGGTCCCGGAGGAGGAGCGTCGAGCCGCGGCAGGAACAGATCGGGATCGTAGCTCGGCCCCACGAGCCGGCAGTCCACGCCGCGCTTCGACATCACCTCGCGCTGGTTCCACTCGGTCTTCGTGAAGAGCCTCATCCCGGGGATGGCCGTGTACGAGTTCCAGGCCACATCGTGCTCGAACGAGCCGATGGGAAAAAAATAAGGCTCGAAGTCCTGGATGTAATAGCCGAGCGTCGGGCCGCCCCGCATGGCGAGCGGCTCCAGCCACTCGACCGAGCGGTTCGCGGTGGCCACGACCGCATCGAATCGGGCGCCGATGTCGGATATTTCTCCCTCGTCCGCGAAGAGCACGGGAACACCCGGCTCCGGATAGCTCCTCTCGAAGCCCTTCCGGAATGAGGCGAGATTCAGCACGCGGGCGTCCACCCCCATCTCCACCATCGAGCGCGCCTCACGCAGCACGACGTTGGCACCCCCTCCTCGGTCGACGACCGGAAGCACGAAGAGAACCCGCTTCCCTTCCCAGCGAACGCGCGCGTCCAGCCGCCGGGCTCGCCGCTCGCGAAGGCGGCGGTTGCGCTCGCCGATCATCGAGACCACCCGGCCCGGAGTCTCCTTCGGACCGGAACTGCCGGCGAAGAGCAGACCCTCGCTGCCCGAGAGCACGAAAGCGTCGTCCGCGAGCGCGATGTCCGCGCTGTGAAGGGCCAGCGGTCGAGGCGGCTCGGCGATTTCGATGCGCGCCAACGCCTTGACGCGAACCAGTACGCAGGGTCCGACCAGGGAGGCCAGGCGTGGATAGAGGCGGCCCGAATCCGCGGCGACCCGGGTCGCGAGATCCGCTGCTCCTCGGGCGTCGCAGGCCAGCGCGGAGTCCATCGTGTCGGAGAGCGGGGCGACGAGACTCAGGGCTGGATCCGAAAGGGCACAGTCGACGAGGCGGTCGAGCCAGCCCGGGGTGACGATCGCGGAACCGTCGAGCAGCACGGCGAAATCCGATTTCGCCGTGCGAATCAGCCTTCGGATCACCTCGGTGGCCTCCGTTCCCGCTTCGGCGCGCTCGACGACGACCTCGTGAGCGCGCGCGAATTCCGACAGCTCGCTCGTTTCATCGGGAGCCAGACCCACGTCGATGATCGCGAGCCGGTCGTTTGCCCGAGAGCAGGCGACCACGGCATCGAGCGTCCGCCGCAGGTTGCCGGCCTCGTTTGCGATCACGATCACCAGGACGGTCTCGACCGGACGTTTTCGGTCCGCGATCGAACGAATCGGCGTCGCCTTCAGCCAGGGCGGCGCATCGGAATCAAGGCGGCGGGAGAGGGGGGACTCGGCCGCGTCCCAGCCCCTTCCTCCGGGGCCGATCCGGCGAATGACGCCCTTGATCTCGAACCAGGCATTCCGGATCTTCCAGAAGCGGCTCGACTCCATCCACGCGATCCGCCGTCGGGCTTCTTCGAGCTCCGCGTTCGTCTCCTGGAGCTCGAGCCGCAGGCGGCTGCTGGGGCGTTCGTTCGTCATCCGTCGGGCCGGGCGCGCGATTCTAAGCCCAGCCCCGACTTCAGAAACTCACTTGGCTCACTTCTCCAGGTCGATCGCAACGTCCACGGCCGCTCCGGCACGTGCCTCGATCTCGATGCTCTTCGTCTTGAATCCCGGCCGCATCACCGTCACGGTGTGCTTCCCCGGCTCGGTCACGAACGCGCGCCGCGCGTCGCCCAGATCTTCCCCGGTGCCGAGGTACCGATCGTCGAGGTAGATCGCGGCGTCCTCGGGCTTGACGTTCCAGCGGAACCGCGTCCGGCTCGACTCGGCGCGCGCGCGGGGCTTCTCCATTCGCCGCTCGTCCGTGTGCCGCTCCTCGATCACCTCACGACGCTCGACCTTGTGGCCGTTCGCTCCGCTCATACCATCGGTACCGCTCTCCATCTCGGCGTCCTCGCCGTCCATGGTGTCGTCATCCCCTTCGGCCTCGACGCGAACGGAATCCTCTTCGATCTTGCGGCGGTCGGAGTGGCGCGAGCGCCAGCCCTCGTTCCCGGTGACCTGCGTGCCGCCGGAGCCGAAGACGCGGCCGAACGGCGTTCCCTTGCGCGGCTCGGCGAACGAATCGAGGCGTCCCACCCCGGGAGCACGGGCCAGCTTCTTGTCGATCTGAATCGTCTGACCGCGGTGGGCCTCGACATCGACGGTGTAACCCTCGTGTCCGCGAAGCTTGAACTCCAGGTGGTACTTGCCGGGCTTCAGATACAGGAAATCGGGATGGCCGTCGAAGTCATCGGCCGAGCCGATGAACTTGCCGTCGAGCCAGAGCTCGGCCTCGTCGGGATTCACGTCCGTGTCGACGACCGCGTAACGGCCGTGGTTGACCTGGGCGCCGTAGCCGCCATTCACGTAGACGCGGTTGTACGGACGGTCGAAGGAATCGTAGGGCCAGCCCCAGTACCAGCCGTAAGACGCCCAGAGCGGGGCGTAGCCCCAGTTCCAGTACCGGTGCGGGCGGTAGGAGCGGGACCAGGAGCCGGAACCGAACGAACGGCCGAAGCCGCCCCCGAAGGATCCCCGGAAGGAGCTTCCGCCGCGATGGGAGCTGCCTCCGCGGAAGGAGCCGCCTCCATGAAAGCCTCCTCCTTGGGACCCGCCGCCCGAGCGATGCCCGTCGCGGGCAAAGGCCGGCGACGAAGAAAGAACCGCCACGACACCCACGGCGAGAGAAAGGAATTTCAGCGCTCGTTTCATTGGCTTGAGCCTCCGTCAGTCTGTTGGAAGGTCACCGTGCGGGGACACCGCTTCGGCTACACCCCTGACTATGCAATCGCATTGCCGAGGCCCTGATCGCCCCGTTTTGTCCTCTCAGCGGGACGGCATGGGGTTCACTCTGGTCCGAGCCCGCTTTTCAGCCCGGAAAGGTAGTCCCAGCGGAAGAGAGAATCGTAGAGCCGTCCAGGAAGCGGGATTCCGAGCCCGTCGAGCGAGGCGACCACCGAATCGAGCAGCGCCAGGCGCCACGGACGTTGCTGCGACACGAGGCGCGCCGCACCCACCCCCAGCCATTCCTTCATCTCCGGATGCTTCGCCGCGAAGACCGCCGCGGCGCTGCCGGCCCGGAGCTGCCGTGCACGAAACGCAGGGAGCGAGGTGGGATGGTCGTGGGAGACGCGAGCTGCCGGCCGGTACACCATGCGAAGCGGCACCGCCGCGCGCCGGGCGCGAAAGGCAAACTCCACGTCCTCCCAGGCCGCGAACGGAAAGGTCTCGTCGAAGCCCCCCAGCTCGAGAAACGTGAGACGCGGCATCGAGACGTTCGAGGTGTAAAAGAAGTTGAACGGCACGTTCTCCGGATCCTCGATCAGCGAGAAGCCGAACTGGAGACCGCGCTCGTTGAGGTGTCTCAGGAGAGGCGTCACTTTCATCCGGCTGCGATCCCACGTGGTGTAGCCGAGCACCGCGCAAGGCCCCCGGGCCGACTCCTCGGCCTGAGCCCGCGCGTGGGTCGAAAGGAAGCAGGGCTCTGGCACGGTGTCATCACCGAGGAAGAGCAGCGTCTGGCCCGAGGCCGCCTGCGCCCCGCGGTTTCGCGCGCGCGCGGGCCCCGCCTGGCTCTGGCGCAGCGCCACGCACGATCCGGCGCGCCGCGCCAGCTCCACCGCGGTGCCGTCCACCGAGCCGTCGTCCACGACGATGATCTCGACCGGCCCGGGCACGTCGCCTCGTTGAAGCTCGAGAGCATCGAGCACGCGCTCGAGCGACTCGCGCCGGTCGTGCGTGGGAATGACGACGGAGAGCGAGGCGCTCATCCCGCCGCCATCTCTTCCCGTGTTGCGCTCACCAGGGCAGGCCGTCCTTCGTCAGGATGATGGCGGCCACGCGCGGAGCAGCCACCTCAGCGCTCGCCTGTCATCCGGCGCCGCAGGCCGGCCGCTCCGCGCATCAGGCCGCTCTTCCGCTTCGGCCGCGACGCCCGCCACGGGTTCGCGGCGAAATGGAGCAGAGGGGAGAGGACCCGGCTCCAGCCGAAATCGCCCGCGGCGGCGAGCGCCCGGGACGAGCACTCGTCCCATCGGCGCTCGTCCGTGAGGAGCTCGACCAGCGCCGCGCTGATCGCTTCGGGGTTCGCGCCGGCCACACTTCCCGCGCCGCTTCGTTCGATCAGTGCGGCCCCCGCGCCCCCCGGTGTCGTCACGATCGGCAGGCCGGCCCAGAGGAAATCGAGCATCCGCGTGCGGAACGAGAGGTCGGTCTCGAGGGACGAGCGGTGCGCCACGATTCCCACGCGGCAGGAGCGGTAGAAGCCGCCGCGCGCGGCGTGATCGGTCCAGGGCACGAAGCAGACCGAGCGCCCGTTCCATCCTTCCGCATCGGCCCGCGCGCGCGTTCGCAAGTACGCCGCCTGAGGGGTGCTCGCCGCGTTCGGGCTCTCGGAAAAAAGGAGCCGGGCTTCGGGTACGGCGCGCAGCACCGAGTGCCAGGCGTCGAGCACGAGATCGGGGTCGTACCAGTCGTAGATGCCGCCGAAGAGGACGTCCCGTATGCCCTTTCCAATCTTGGCATCGGGCCGGGCGTCTGCGGGCGGTGCCTCGTCGACGCCGAACGGGGCGATCGCCACGGTCCGATGCGCTTCGGGGTCACGCTGGAACGAGTCGGGGTCGAGGAGATCGCGGCCGAGCAGGAGCCCGAGATAGAACAGGCGCTGCTCCTGGGTCGCCGCGAGGATGAGGTCGGCTCTCGCGAGGAGCGCGAAGAGGGCGCGGCGATCGTTTTCGAAGACGTGCGCACCGAGGGTGGAGCGATACGCCAGATTCTCGATCAGGAAAGGATCATAGAGATCGGCCACGAGCGCGCCGTCGAACGACGTCTCGGCCAGCTCCAGCCCCGAGTGTCCCGAGACGACGGCCAGGCCTGCCTGTCGAGCGGCCGATCGGAACGCGGAGGTCCCGTAGCTCACCACCTCGAATCGCGCGACGAACTCGGGCCCGTCAGCCGGAGGCGCCGCCAGCGCAACGTCATGCCCGGCATCCCGCAGACACTCGGCGATCTTCAGCGCGCGGATTCCCATTCCCGCCATCCGTTCGCGAATCGGTTCAGGAGACAGGACGATGACGCGCGTCGTCACGAGTGCAATCTCACGAACGCAGCCTGGCGAACCAGCGCGAGGCGGCCCCCGGCGCGGGCGGCTCGCCGGCAGCGGACGGATCGGGAAGCCGGGAGGGGCCGAAGGCGCTCACGAGCGACGCGGCCTTCAGCTCTCGCAGGGCGGAAAAGGGCACGACGAAGAACCCTTCGGCTGCGGTCACACTCGGCGGCAGCGTCATCCGGCGATAGGCCATCAGGCCGCGCATGAAGGCGGGATAGTCGTGCCCGCCGAGCTGCGAGGCGAACGCGGCCATCGCGCGCTCCTTGGCCGCCACGTGTGCCGTCGCATCGAGGAGGAAGTTCGGCCGGATGGGCTGCGACACCTCGTAGAAGGCGACCTGCGCCGAACCGGCGCCCGGAAAGAGCGCGTCCGAAGCCGAGCTGCTGGCGGCGAATTCCAGAAACGCGTCGGCCACCGCACGGTGATCGGGGTGCACCTCCGCCGCCGAGGGGACGAACACGAGCTGCGGCGAAAGCTCCTTGCACCACCGCGCGAGCGCCTCGAGAAGCTCGGCCCGTCGTTCCCAGGTTCCTCGATCCGGCAGTCCGGCGCTCACGACGCGGCCGCCGCCCAGGAGCAGGAGCGCCGCCCGCGATTCGGCTTCCCGCACGCGCGCGATGCGCAGCCGCTCGCTCGCGTCGGCTCCCGCCGCCGCGCCATCGGTCACGAGGAGCACCGTCACCTGCGCCCCGGACGCGTTCAGCTGGGCGATGGCCGCCCCGCAGCCGAACACCTCGTCATCCGGATGCGGTGCCACCACGAGCACGGTTGCGGCCGAAAAGAGAGACGCTTCATAGGGCATCAGGTCGCGTTCGGAGATGCTGCCCGGAAGCGTCACACGATTGATTCTAGTGGCCCGGTCGCCTTGACAGCCTCGGGACCCTTCGAGAGACTTCGGTCGAAGAAGCGTCGCGGACCCCGGATCACCTTCCACGACACTCCCCCAGGAGGTCCCCACCGTTGGACGCTGCCCCACGCGTCTCCGTGATCGTGCGGACGAAGGATCGGCCACGTCTGCTGAAAGAGGCCCTCGGAAGCCTCCGAGTGCAGTCGTTCTCCGATTTCGAGGTCGTCGTGATCAACGACGGAGGAGCCTCGCCCGGACCCGAAATCCTCGAGCCCCATCCGGGTCGCGGCTTGAAGCTGATCGATACCGAGCCGCCGCGGGGGCGCGCCCGCGCGCTGAACACGGGGCTCGCGAACGCGCGCGGCGTCTACGTGGCCTACCTCGACGACGACGATCTCTACCGTCCCGATCACCTCGCCACCCTCGCCGGCTTCCTGGACGGCACCGACCTCTATCGCGCCGCCTACACCGACGTCGAGCAGATCGTGCAGACGCTCGGCGAGGACGGCCGTTACCACGATGGGAAGAGCGCGACCGTGTACGCGCGCGGGTTCGACGCAGGGCGGCTGCTCTCGAGCAACTTCATCCCGATCATCGGGCTGATGCACCATCGCGTTCTGGCCGACGAGGCGGGACTCTACGACGAGACGTTCGACCTTTTCGAGGACTGGGATTTTCTCATCCGCCTGGCGCGCATCACCCGCTTCCATCGGATTCCGCGCGTGACGGCCGTCTATCGCGTCCGCGACGACGCCACCAACGCCACGAGCGAGACACCCTGGCTCACCGAGAAAGCGCAGTCCGCGCGGCGACGGCTCTTCGAGAAGCACTGGGGCGAGCGCACCGTGGATTCGGAGATGGCTCTGGTCGATTCTCTTCAGCGGGAGATCGCCGAATTGCGTGACTGCGTCGAGGAGCTGGCTCCCGCCCTCAGAAAAACGGAACAAGAGAGCAAGAGTCATGGCGCGCGCGTCCAGAACCTGGAGGATGAGCTCAGCTCTCTTCGTGCCGACATCTCACGGACCGTCCAGGCTTCGGCGGAGAGGGAGCTCGAGCTCCGGGGTGAAGTGGCGCGGCTCTCCGGGATCGTGAGTCAGATGAACCGCTCGCTCGCATGGCGGCTCTTCACCCCGTACTGGAAGCTCAAGAGTCTTCTGAAGGGATGAGCGAGCCCGCGGCGGCGCCTTATCGCTGCGACATCGTCATCCCGGTCTTCAATGCGCTGCGCTCCACGCGCGACTGCCTCGCGTCCGTGCGCAGGACGCGGCCCGCCTGGGCCCGCATCATCGTCGTGAACGACGGCAGCGATGCGAGAACCTCAGATTGGCTTCGGGCGCAGGAGGGGATCACCCTTCTCGAGAACCCGGTGAACCTCGGCTTCGTGAAGAGCGCGAACCGGGGCCTTCTCTTCTCGGACCTTCCCTATGTGTGCCTGCTGAACAGCGACACGCTCCTCACCGAGGGCGCCCTCGAGCGGATGGTCGCGCGCATGGATCTCGATCCGAAGATCGGCCTCTGCTGTCCGCTCTCGAACGGGGCGGTGAACCTCTCGGTGCAGATGCCGGAAGGCGAAGACGTTTTTTCCTTCGCACGCCGCGTGGCGCGCACGAGCCCCGCACGCTATCCGGACGCGGTCACGGTGGTCGGCTTCTGTCTGCTGGTGAGCCGACGGCTGATCGAAGAGCAAGGCGTGTTCGACGAGATCTTCGGCCGGGGCTACTGCGAGGAGACGGACTTCCATTACCGCGCCCGCGCGGCGGGATGGCGCTGCGTGGTGGCCGACGACACGTTCGTCTATCACCGGTCGGGCGCGAGCTTCACCGACGGAAATGAACGCACCGCGCGGAACATGAAGATCCTCATGGGTCGCTGGGAGGCCCTGCATACCCGGGAGATCGCGCAGTTCAATCTCGTGAACGCGCTCGGCGGGCTCCGCGACGGCGATCACCGCTGGTCGCTCCCCGATCCGGCACCCGAGACCTACGACGTGCTGTTCGTTCTCCCGATGATGGGAGTGTTCGGAGGGGTCGCCGCGGTCCTGCAGCTCACCAACGCCCTGATCCTCGGCGGACTGAAGGCTGGCGTCGTGATCCTGCAGGATCAAGGCCCCGAGAGCGAGGTGGAGATCTTCTTTCGCCCTCTGCGCATCGCACCCGACCGGCTGGGGCGCGATCTACCTCCCTGCCGTCTTCTCGTGGCCACCGCGTATCAGACGGCTCCCCTCGTGGCCGCGGCCGCGGCGAGCCGTCCCGGAACACAGACCGCGTACTTCGTGCAGGACTACGAGGGCTGGTTCGGCGGCGACGATCCGGAGTACGTGGCATTCACCTACCAGCTCGTTCCGCGCATCACCACCGTCACCTCCTGGCTCGCGGACGAGATCCGGAAGCGTCATGGCGGAAACCCGATCGCGGTTCCGATCAGCGCCGACCCGGACATCTACTACCCCCGCGGGAACCGCGCGGAGAGCGGGCGCATCCGCGTGGTGGCGATGCTCCGTTCCGACGAGCGCCGCGGCGGCCGCTACCTGCTTCCGGCGATGGCGCTCGCTGCGGCGGACCCCCGAGTCGAGGTCGTTCTCTTCGGCCATCAACGCCTCACGTCGGCCGATCCCCGTTTCCCGCACGAGCACCGCGGCACGCTCTCGCAGGAGGGGGTCGCCGAGCTCCTCTCGTCGGCCCACATCGTCGTGGATCCCTCTCTCTTCCAGGGCTTCGGTCTCGTGGGACTCGAGGGGATGGCCTCGGGCGCCGCGTGCGTGCTCACCGATAGCGGCGGGATCCACGAGTACGCGGTGGCCGGAACGAACGCGCTCATCGTTCCCACGCGCGACAGCGATGCCCTCGCCGCGGCCGTCCTTCGGCTCGTGAACGAGCCCATCCTGCGCCTCCGGCTCGCGGCCGCGGGCCTCGCCACGGCGCGCACGTTCACCTGGCAGCGCACGGCACGCGAGTACATCGCCTTCATTCAATCGCTCGCGGCCGCGGAACAGATCCCCCCCGATCAGCAAGCCGCCCTCTCGCTGCTCGCCATCGAGCTGCTGCGCGGGAACAAGGTTTTTCAGCATGGAGCTTCTGGCTGGAAAACGGCGGCCGGTATCACTTCGAGCTCGGTCGCACCGATGGATCTCAAGCGACGCGTCCTGAATCGAGCCCTCGTCCCCATCCGCGCCCTGAAGCGTTCCCTCGACGACCTCGTTCGCTGAAGCCGGGAAATTCCCGGATCACGCACACGTTCAGGAATCTAGCGAACGACTCTTCCCGATCTTCACGAGCACCGTGCCGTGCGCGGGAACGCGCGCCTTGAACTCGTGCTCGAACGAGCCGAGAGTCTTTCTGCGCCAGAGGTCTCTCACCGGCTGCGAACCCGCGAGCCCGAGCTGTTTCCATGTTGCTGTGATATCGACAGGCAGGATCCCACGATTCACGAGACCGACGGCAGTCGTGCCGTCCCACAGCGGCCGCGCCCAGACCTCGCTCGACCCGTCGCGCGCCTTGCGCGAAGCTCCCTGTCCGAGCGGATCCTGATCCACATCGAGCGCCTCGTCGTTGGTGAGCAAGCGGAGCGTGAAGGGATCGAGGCGGGTGAGGTCGCAGCCGATCAGCAGCGGCGCGGCTTGCAGGCACCACATCGACAGGTGCGTCACCTGCTCGTCCGGCGTGAGCCGCGTCGGATGATGCTTCGTCCCCCACCCGAGCCGCCCCACGACCAGCATGTCGGGATCGTTCCAGTGCCCCGGCCCGGCGAATTTCTCGCGGCCGTCGTAAGGGAACGCGATCCCGGAAAGGCTCCCCCAGCTGTCATTCAGGTCATGCGACGTTCGCCAGCTCGTCCCGCCCACCTCGGCGCCCCATCTCCAGACCTCCTCGACACCGTACTGGCAGAGGCTGAAGAGGATGTCGCGATCGAGGCGGTCGAGCGCGGCGCGCATCACCCGGTACGGTTTCTGCTGCCGCGCGGCACCCGTCTCGGGTGCCGCCACCTCATCGTAGGTGCACCAGTCGTATTTCAGCGCGTCGACGCCCCAGCGCGCGAACATCTCGGCATCCTGCCGCTCGTGCCCGTAGCTCCCTTCATGGCCGGTGCACGTCTTCGGGCCCGGCGACGAATAGATGCCGAAGCGGAGTCCGCGCGCATGGACGAACGCCGCGAGCGCGCTCATGTCGGGAAACTTCGCGCTCGGGCGCAGCTCGCCCCGCGCATCGCGTTCCCCCTGCCAGCAGTCGTCGATGTTCACGGCGCTGAACCCGTGAGCGGCGAGCCCGGTTACGACGAGCGCTTCCGCCGCCGCGCGCACCTTCCCGTCGTCGACCTCACGGGCCC
>JBDSFL010000514.1:0-4841 GCA_039919545.1 Thermoanaerobaculia bacterium
GGATTTCGCTACACTCCGCCCGTGAAGCCTATTTGTCGCGCCATGGCGCCCCTGTTTGTTCGTTCCTCCTCCTTTCTTTTCGCTTTCGTGCTGGCGCTCGTTCCCCTGCGCGCCACTTCGGCCGACGTCATCGACCGCATCCTCGTTCGCGTGAACTCGCGCATCGTCACCCAGAGCTCTCTCGATTCGCGGGTGGAGCAGGCGACTCGCGAGAATCCGGACGCGGCGCGGGGAGACGAGATCAGGAAGAGCGTGATGGAGGAGCTGGTCAACGAGTCGCTCCTCGAGGATCGTGCCCGCGATCTCGACGTCATCACCACGGACAGCGACATCGAGGAGCAGATCAAGCACCTCAAGGATCAGAACCAGGTGACGTCCGACGAGGACTTCGCCAAGGCGCTCGCCGCCTCCGGCCTCACTGTCGACCGCCTGCGCGAGCAGCTGAAGCGCACGCTCACCGTTCAGCGCGTCGTCGGGCGCGAGGTGAACAGCAAGGTGGACCTTTCCGACGAAGCGCTGCGCATCATCTACGAGCGCGAGAAGGACTCGTGGAAGATCCCGGAGCAGGCCCATCTCGCCGAGGTGCTGATCGCCGCCGGCGACGACCCGGGTCAGCGCGAGGGCGCCGCCAAGCGTGCGCGTGAGGCCTCGGACAAGGTCAAGGCCGGTACCAAGTTCGACGAGGTGGTGAAGGAATACTCGAACGGCTCCACCAAGAGCCGCGGCGGCGACCTCGGCGTCGTCTCCAAGGGAGACCTGAATCCCGAGATCGACCGCGCCGTCTTTTCCCTTCCCACGGGCGCCGTCTCCGATCCGATCGCCACGAAGTTCGGCTGGCACATCGTGAAGGTGATCGAGAAGTTCCCCGTCTCGTACCGCCCCTTCAACGAGGTCAAGCCCGAGCTGCTCAAGCGTGAGCAGGAAACCCAGTTCCAGAAAAAGCTCGCCGAATATCTCGAGAAGCTCAAGCGGGACGCGGTGATTCGCGTGGCGCCCGAGGCCAGCGCGTACTACACGGCGCCGTCCACGGTGAACGCCCCGGCCGTCATTCCCGTCGTCGATCCCAAGAAGAAGTCCAAGAAGAGCAGCTGAGCCCGGGAAGCTCGGGCGCCCTCACGCCCGACTTCCAGGGTGCTGGAACGGTGGAGACGCCCGACGTCGGGGAGCGTCCAGCGCGATCGAGAGTCGGGACGTGGGCCTGGGAAAGCCCGACCCGCGCGTCCCTTGCTCTCTTGAGCCGTGCCCCGGCACGCGATAGACACCGGGTGAACTTACGTTTAGCCTGAGCGTTGGCTCTCGAAAAAAGTTTGGTTCTCTGAACGGCTCCTTCGGGAGCCGTTCGCCAACAGGAGCACGCGATGCGAACTGCGCTCGTTCACGGGATCATGTTGGCTGCTCTCACCCTCACCTTGCCGGTAATGGCGGATGACGTCAAGGTTCCCTTGCCGGTCGCGGCCCCTCCTGGCGCCACGGAGACGGCTCCGGCGAAAACCCTGTCCCTTGCTGGGCAGAGAGCGCTCGCGAGCGTCGTCGCCGCGAAGGCGTCGGCCGAAACGGAAACTGCGGAAGATCCGATCGTCACGTCGGCAGCCCCCGTTCCCCCGCCGAGCATCACCACCTTGGCATCCGAATCCCTGCCCGTGAAGCCCGTCCATTCTCCCCCGCTGCGCAAGATGAAGGTGATCCCGCCGCCGTTCCGCGGGGACGGGGACCGGCTTCCCGAGCCGATGCGCCCCGCTCCACCCACCGAGAGCGGCCCGGATCTCGCCTTCCGGCAGACTTCCTTGGGTGCCAAGGTCTCGGCGCCGACCCCGACAGGATTGAGCTTCGACGGCGTGGGCGTCGGTCTCGCCGGATTCGTCCCCAGCAGCAATCCCCCGGACACGAACGGTCGCATCGGAGCCACGCAGTACGTCCAGTGGACCAACACGAGCTTCGCGATCTTCGACAAGACCACGGGTGCGCTGCTCTACGGCCCGGCTGCGGGAAACACGCTTTTTCAGTCCATGCCTGCGCCGTGCTCCACCCACAACGACGGCGATCCGCTCGTCACCTACGACATCCTGACCGGTCGCTGGATCCTCTCGCAGTTCGTGGTGGGCGCGAGCCCTAATTTCTCGCACCAGTGCATCGCGGTTTCTGAGACGCAGGACGCCACCGGCGCCTACTTCCTTTACGACTTCGTCACCGACGCGACGAACTTCGTCGATTACCCGCACATGGGCGTCTGGCCCGACGGGTACTACATGACCACGCACGTCTTCAACGCGGCCGGTACGGCTCAGGTCGCCAGCCGCGTGTCCGTGTTCGAACGCGACAAGATGATCCTTGGGCAGCCCGCGCGGATGGTGCAGGCCGCACTTTCGAAAAAATCGGGCCGGTTCCAGTATGGGTTCCTCCCAGCCGATCTCGACAGCATCACGCCGCCACCTGCGGGAGAGGCGTCATTCGTGCTCGGCCCCGATCCGGCATCGACCAACAAGACGGATTCCGCGCGCGTCGCCGTCACCTGGGGCGTCACGCCGACCATCACGCTGACGGAAGCCACCATCGCGGTGGGCATCGGCAACGCTCCCTGCGTGAACAATACGCTCGCACAGGACAACCGTGACTGCGTTCCGCAGCCTTCCCCGGCCGTCCCAGCGGACTACCTCGACAACGTTTCCTCCCATTACATGTACCGCCTCGCCTACCGGAATTTCGGCGGGGCCCCGGTGCAGGAGTCTCTCGTCACGAGCGGAACCACTGCGGGAAGCGCGAGCACGCCGGCGCACGGTGCCGTCCGCTGGTTCGAGTTCCGGAACGCTGGAAACTCCACGGCAACCCCGACTTCGTTCCAGGTCGCCACGTTCGATCCGGATAATTCCTATCGCTGGATGAGCTCGATCGCGATGGACAAGGATCACAACATCGCTCTCGGCTACAGCAAGTCGTCGACATCGGTGAAGCCGGGCATCTTCATGACGGGTCGCCTCGGAACCGACGCGATCAACACGATGGGCGCGGAAACGACGGTGTTCGCAGGTCTCGGCGTCCAGACCGCGGGCGCGGGGAACCGGTGGGGCGACTACAGCGCCATGACGCTCGACCCCATCGACCAGTGCACGTTCTGGTACACCAACGAGTATCTGAAGACGAACGGCGCGTTCAACTGGTCCACGGGGATCGCCTCCTACAAGTTCCCCTCCTGCACCCCCGCGACCGCGTGGGGAACGGTGAGCGGCACGATCACGTCGTGCGCCACCGGCGCGCCTCTCTCCGGGGTGACCGTGACGCTGAGCAACGGCTTCGCCGCGGCGACCAACGCGTCGGGCGTCTACTCCATCTCCGTTCCGGCCGGCAGCTACACCGCGGCGGCAGCTGCCACGGGCCGCAATTGCGCAAGCTCGACGCCGAGCGCACCGGGTGTGGTCGTAACCAGCGGCAGCACGACCACACAGAACTTCTGCCTGACGGGCGCGTCCAACCTGCAGTCGAACGGCTTCACGATCGACGACTCCGCCAGCGGCAACAGCAACGGGATCATCAACTCGAACGAATGCGTGAGCCTCACCCTCCCGATCAAAAATAACGGTTGCGCGAGTGAGACGGCGATTTCGGCGACCCTGACGACGACGACCGCCGGTGTCACGGTGACGCAGGGGAGCGCCACGTACTCCAACCTTGTGATCGATGCGGGCGCGTCGAACTCGGTACCGTTCAAGATCCAGACGTCGAACACGTTCGTCTGTGGCACGGTGATCAGCCTCTCCCTGAACCTGACCTACGCGAGCGGCAGCAAGTCGATTGGCTTGAGCCTCCCTACCTGCTCGGGTGGAGCGAACCAGACGATCCCGAGCAGCTCGATCGCGCTCGGCGACTCCTCGCAACCAGACCGTCTCGGGCGCGACGGAGTTCCCAGCACGTGCAGCGGGAAGGCGTGCCCCGGCGCGATCAACTCGGCCGGCACCAGAAACTACAAGACGTTCAACTTCACGAACAGCGGCGGGGCTCCGGCGTGCATCACGGTGCAGATCAATGCGGCTTGCGGTGGCACCGCAGAGATCGAGAGCGCGGCATACCTGAACACCTACACGCCTCCGACGGCGCAGGGCGATCTGGCAGGAAACCTCTGTCTCGGGTACCTGGGGGACAGCGGCGTCACCGGCCTCGGGACCCCCACGGTACCCACCACCTCGTATTCGTTTGACGTTCCCGCCTCTTCAAACTTCGTCGTCGTCGTTTCGACGGCGACAGGAGCTACCACGTGCGCAGCGTTCTCCGGCACGGTTTCCGGCTTCTTCAACTTCACAGCGGGTCCGGGCGCGTGTCCAGGCTGCACACCTCCGGCGACGCCGACGGCGTCCAATGGCGGACCATACTGTGCAGGCGCGACGATCGCGCTTTCGACCCCGACGGTTGCGGGAGCCACGTATGCGTGGACGGGGCCGAGCGGCTTCACGTCCTCGCTTCAGAACCCGACGCGATCCAGCGCGACGGCAGCCTTCGCGGGCACCTACAGCGTGACAATCACGGTCGCGGGCTGTACTTCGGCGGCCGGAACGACCAGCGTGGTGGTTAATCCAGTCCCTGCGACGCCGACCATCACGCCAGGTGGACCCACGACGTTCTGCACGGGCGGCAGCGTGACGCTGGCGTCCTCCAGCGCGACAGGCAACCAGTGGCTGCTGGCCGGTAGCCCGATCGCGGGCGCCACGAACACGACGTATGTCGCCACGGCCGGCGGCAGCTACACGCTGACGGTCACGACAGGCGGCTGTACGAGCGCGGCCTCGGCCGCAACGGTCGTCACGGTTAATCCGGTCCCCGCGACGCCGACCATCACGGCAGGTGGACCCACG
>JBDSFL010000277.1:0-11372 GCA_039919545.1 Thermoanaerobaculia bacterium
CGGTGCCGGACACCAGGACCGTAGGGACGGAGCCGGGGCACGGGGTCGCGGACAGCGTGCCCTTGCCAGCACCGCTGCCGCACAGGTTGAGCTGCTGCGACGTGCCGAAGGGGTAGCTGCGGGCAGCGGACAGGCGGTTGACGGCGCCGTCGGTGTCGTTGTTGAAGTACTGGGTGCGGGCGTACTCGATCGGCGCGGCCTTGTCGATGCCGTTGTCGATCCCGCGTACGTAGTGGTCCAGCCACTGGTTGGCCTGCTCGAAGACGCGAGCGATCTCGGCGCCGCCGCCGGCTCCTGTCCAGATTCCCGCGGTTTGTCGTGATCGCTGACACTATGGGAATCGGCATCCATATGAGCGGTGTCTATATCGTCGCGTCATCTGTGGCAAATACAGTGCTGTTCACGATCATGTATGTGCTGATGTTCGAAGTGGCATTGTGGGCAATTGAAAGCCATTGGGAGCACGACTTTGAAAAGGCTGACGAAGCCGCTGAATTTGAAGAAGAGTTCCAAAACAGTTGGCGTCATCAAGAGAGAGCAGGCAAGAGGAGACTGTTTCAACAGTGACAACAATCGGGTGGAAGAGACATCCCGGCACCTATCGGGAGTTCTGGGCAGTATATGTGCGCGCAGGAATTCTGTTCTGGTTTCTTGCGTTGACAGTGATCTTCCGCACCCAATACGCGGCTCTAAGTAAGGATGGACTCATCATAGTGTTCGTTGGAGTCTATTTGCTCGTGGCGCTGGTTGCGTTGGCATTTGAGATAGCGTTCCACCGCATGAGATTTGCGGTTGTTCGGACTGATTTCCAAGCTGGCGTGATCTTGAGTTGTGGTCGTGACTGTGTGGTCGTGACGCCTCAGGAGTTCGTAAATGTGGCGTTCATCGATACACGAGGCTGGATCTATATTCGTGGGACAACGTTACGAATAACGAATAGACATTTTGCATATCGACGCTTGAAGTCCATGCTGGGGCTCAAGGGCTCGGATGGATCCGCATCCGTGGGCCTGAAGAAGGGGCACGGAGCGTGATGTGACACTTCCCGATGCGTCACGGAGACTGCCCGTCTGCCTCATCCAAAGATTACGCGCCAGAAACTGTCGCCGCCGTCGACGTGAGACTCACGGGAGGTCGTTCGCACGAGGTCCGCTCGGCCGCAGCGCGAAGTTTCATACTGGGTTCTCACCCTTCGACGCGAACCTTCGCTGCCACCGCGACCACAACCTCAACATCCCCGAGCCAGCTCCGGCGCCGTAATCCCGAGGCGCTGCCGCTCGCGGAGGTAGTCGTGCAGGATGCGGCGGAGGTCCGGGGAGACGTATGCGGCCCGGTCGCGCCCGCCGAACCGTCCCTTGCGTCGCATTCGATTCTCAGACCCCCGTGCGGAATACTGGCTCTTGGCTTTCGGGCGTGCAGGAGACAACCGGAATCCCGGGTGTCCGGCGTCAATTAGAAATACGCCCCGTAGTTCTAATTGTCGTTGAACACCCGGCTGTCAAGGTCGGGAATCGGCCTTCCTCCTGCGGTTTTCGGCCTCACGACTGGGTCAGGCGGGGATCGAACCCGCGACCAAGAGCTTAAAAGGCCCAGGGAGCAGCGTACGTTCGATTTCGCGGCTAGCCGCCGCGGTAATTCGCGTGTCGGAGGGCGCCGAAGGCCAAGAGCTTGGAAGCTACGGGGCGGTGGAGAGACGGCGTGGAAAGGATCGTACAGAGTGAACCTTCAACCGCCCGATTCTGCAAGCGCCGAACTTGGGCTCCTTACGGCACCGACCATCGCGCACCCTCCCTCGACTTGCTCCACCTGCTCAATTACACTGAGAGCCATCCCTGCAAATTCCTCACGAGCGTATGGCCTCGCCGAAGTCCCGCGAGCAACGGAGCAGTGACAGTTCGCCTGAGATCGACCTCTACGGCGAGCCTGGGCTCTACGACACACTCCAGCAGCAGCGGCTCGACTACCGCCCGGCTATCCAGCGAGAGATCGCGGCGGCCGTGGAGTTCGCGGCTGGGAGGACGACGCTGTCACTCGCGGACCTCTGCTGCGGAACTGGGCACCAGACGAAGGAGATTGCCGAGCGTCTCGGCGGCCTCTCGGTCGCGGTGCTCGTCGATACCAACCAGGGCTTCCTGGACGAGGCAGCGAGAATCGAAATCCGAGCCCAGCGGGTGGATTGCCTCTGCGGACACGTCTGCGACGTGACATTCGAATCGCGCGCCGACATCGTCCTCGCGTCCTTCGCCTACCACCACGTCCCAGACGCGATGAAGGCGCGGTTCATCGAGCAGACGAAGGCCGCCCTCGCGCCTGGCGGGATCGTCATCCTCGGTGAGATCTTCCTGCCTGATCGTGTTACGACGCTGCGCTACTACGACCACCTATACCGGTCCCTCCCAGCGGCGAGCCAGACGTCGACGCTCCGGACGTTCCTCGACCAGACGGCGGCGAGCGAGGATTTCGAGTACAAGGTGACGAAGAGCTTCGCGGATGGCCAGTTCATTGAAGCGGGGCTGGTCCGAATGACGGAGGAGAAGATCTGGCCCCTCGACGGTTCGTTCGACGAGGACGTTGGAACGTTCGTCCAGGTCTACCGACGGGATTGATGACGGTTGAGTTCACCGGGGGCCTCCTGGGTATCCCCCACGAGACGCATGCCTTGGAGTTACGTGTCCCATAGATTCGGCCCCCGAGGCTGCGCCTCGCGCGAGGTCACGACATGGACGCTGGATTCTTCGTGGAACGCTACGCCGTAATCGGCGAGGTCTCAGCCGACTAAGCGAGTAGAGAGGAGCTACGGAAGCGGAACCCTCAAAACCTACGTGAGATCCTCGACCCTCGCGTCGGGTGCGTTCTTCTTCACGGAGACGATGCCGTTTTCCATGGAGCTCGTGGACTCGTACATCTCGCTCTTCCCGATCGTCTGACCGTTCGCAGCGGTCAGCACGAAGAACGGCTTGCCGTCCTTCGAGGTCTTGCGCTCGTAGCGGGCGTCGTCGGGGGCGTTCTTCCGCACGGACTCGATACCGTTCGTCGCGCTCGACTTCTCCTCGTACTGCTCGCTCGACAGGATGACCTCGCCGTTCGCCGCCTTGAGGTTGAAGAAGAACTGGGCGTTCGCCGACTTCTTGAGCTCGTACTTCGCTGACATCTGGGCACCTCCGAGGAGGAGCCTACCGTACGCAGTCCTAAATGTACGCTGCCAGGCGAGGGCGGCAGCGATGTGACCGGTGGCGAAGTCGATCTCTCCGTGCGAACGGTGACGCGAACAGCGTGCGAACGGACGCGAAACGTGCGAACCCTGAGTTCGCACTAATCACCCCACTTCGCAGGGGGTCGCCCCCCCGATCGAGGCGCGCGAAACGCCTCATGGGGCTGGAGTTCGCGGCACGTCCGTTCGAGCCAAGTGCATTCCTTCGCAGCCGACCTTCGACGCCTCCTTTAGTAGTCGTCGTGGAACGTGCAGGCGTCTCGAGCGACTCTCCACCGTGCGGCTCGTCCCCGTCTCCGCGGGAGCCCCGACGTCCAGGCATCGAGACCAACATCGGAACACGAGAGGGTGGATTTTCCTCGGGCTCCGCCCGAGGATCCCGAGTCCCTAACCCCTCTTCAACGTGGACCACTCCCTCAACCAGGTCAGCCTCCAGGGTCGGGTCGGAGCACCGATCGTCCGCCTCACCCGCGACGGTCCGGTGTTCGCGTCCGTCCCGGTCGCGATCTCGGACGTGCCGCGCACGGAGATCACCGTGACCGGCCTCGGCCTCGAAGCCGCCGGCATCGCGTGCCTGAAGCGCGGTGACCTCCTGCGCGTCGAGGGCAGCCTCGCCCTCGACCCCGAGACCGGCGAGTACTACGTCCACGCGTCGGCCGTGGCGAAGCTCGTCGTCCGCGGCTTCTCGGTCCAGGCGGTCAGCCCCTCCGTCGACGAGCTCGACCGGCTCGCGGCGCTCCTGCCCTCCACGTAGCCCGATGCCGCCGGAAGCCCGAAACACCGGAACACGAGAAGGGTGGATCTCCTCGGGCTACGCCCGAGGGTCCCGAGTTCCTAACCATTTCTCCATGCCCTCCCAGCAGCAGTCCCCTACGGTCTTCGGCACGGTCTCCGGCGGCCCCTGGCGCGTTCCGACGCCGAGCGACCCGTCGCGTGCCGCGTTCCTCGTCAGCAACAGCGGGCGACCACCGGCCGGCGCGCGCCGCGTCGTCACGGAGCCCGGCCTCGGCACGCCCTGCATGTCGCAGGTGCGGCCGGGCGCCCTCGTCGAGGTCGAGGGTCGTGTGCGTCCGCGCCCGGGCAGCCCGGTCCGGGAGGAGCTCGTGGCCCGGCGCATCACGATCCTGCTCCAGGACGTCGGCTGAGGTCATGACCACGCAATCCTCCCAGTACGGAGCGCGGGCACCGCCTCGCGAACCTCGAACTCGAACACACCTCCTCAATCCATTCCTCCCCACCACCATGCGCAGCGTCAACAAGGTCATCCTCGTCGGTCACCTGGCCGCCGACCCCGAGAAGTTCGAGACCAAGACCGGCAAGGTCCGCGTCACCTTCCCCGTCGCCACCCACCGCGAGTGGACCTCCGACGGCGTCAGGAAGGAGGTCACCGACTACCACCGCGTGATCGCCTGGGGGAAGCTCGGCGAGATCTGCGAGACGTACCTGACGAAGGGCCAGGGCATCTACGTCGAGGGCGCGATCCTGAACCGCGCGTACGAGAAGGACGGCGAGCGCCGCTACACGACGGAGATTCGCGCCGACGAGGTGAACATGCTGACCTGGAAGAAGAAGGACGGCGTGTCGAACGTGAGCCTCGAGTCGCCGGTGCCGGAGGCGGAGCCGACCACGTCTGTCGCCTGATCCCATGAAGGACACCACCATCCCCTCCCCGGGCACGGCCGCGCCGTTCGTCCTCCCTCGCAGCGAGGACGATCCGGACGAGATCGACGCGGCGGAGCTCGTCGCGGAGTGCGACGTGCTGACGGCGACGAGCGAGATCGTCGGCTACCGGACGACGCTCGCGCTGAAGGATCGCAAGACCGGGACGGTCATCCGCGTGCGGACGTTCAGCGACGAGGACTTCGCGTGGGCGTGCGTTGAGCCGGAGACGACGCCCTCCTACGACGCCGAGACCGAGGAGCGCGCGCAGGTCGCCGCCTTCGAGGACGCCGCGCTCGCCGCGGTCGACACCGCCCTCCCGCTGGTGGAGGCCGCCCGGCGCGTCCTCGACGCGTCGAGTTCGGACATCTGGGTCGACACGAAGATCTGCCCCGAGTCCGCGGGTGGAATGGCGCACATGAACGCGGCGCTCACGGCCCTCCGGCGGTCTCTCAAGGCTACTGCCCCGATGCGATGAGCCGCGCTGTGAAGCGCTCGGTGGGCACCGACCGGGTGCTGGCGTGGCTGCTCCAGCGCGGCTACCGCCTCGTGGCGCGTCGGCTGCGCGTCGGCGGCACGGTGCTCGAGCTCGTCATGGTAGACGGGCAGCAGGTGGTCTTCGTGCACGTGAGAATCCTGCGGCGCCGCGGAGCCGGGGGAGCGCTCGAGTTGATCGACCGCCGCAGGGCGAGGCACATGGTGCGCGCAGTCGGACCGTACCTCGCGGCCCACCCCGCCGTCCCCAGCGTCCGCATCGACGTCGTCACCGTAACGCTCGACGGTCGAGGCGGATGGAGGCTCGCGCACTACGTCAACGCGGTCCCGTGACGTCGTTCTCTCGCGGACCCAGCGCAGCCTGCCGGATTTCCGGTCGGCGGGCGCTCCGCGCCCGCTCCCTCGAACACAGATACAGAACCTCGTCGTAGCGGGGGTGGGAATGTGGGGATCGCGCAGCGATTTCCAAGGGCTGTGGGATGCCCGAGACGGGCGGTGCGAGTCGCCGTGACCTCGAATCGGGCATTCCATAGCCCGGCATTTCCACGCCCGCGGTGCCAGTCACCGGTGTTCCCTCTCCCGGCGTTCCTCATCCTTTCACCTCCCCGACCATGGCCTCGAACGAATTCCTCCCACTCGGAACGACCACGCCCCTCACGCTCCTCTACGACACACCGAAGGAGGGCTCCACGCGCTTCGGCCCCTACCGCGCCTACCGCGTCCAGACCCTCGACGGAGCGGAGCACACGTTCTTCCCGCCGCGGTCGCTCTACCCTGAGCTCGATCGCCTGAACCTCCGCCGCGGGTCATGCCTCTCGATCCGCGCGAGCCAGCGCGTGAGCGACGACGGGCGCGTCTTCCCGCGTTTCGATATCGCGGACGTCACGGCTCCCGCGTCACCGACATCCGCGTCACCGGCACCAGTTACGCCGACCGCTCCGAAGCTCCACGGCGAACGCTCGTCGATGCTCGCCTGCGTCGCGCTGAAGGCGGCCGCGGGCTGTGGCGGGGCAGATGAGGAGCGAGTGCTGGTGATCGCCGATCGGTTTCTCGCTTGGCTCCAGGCTCGTTCGACGTAGAAGGCGAGGTGGCAGCGCGAGTACACTTCAGCTGTTCCATCCCGCTGCTCATGATCCAACGAGGGAAGAGAGTCACGATCGCGTTGACGGTTGTCGCGCTGAGCGTGGCCGGTGGCGCGGTGCTCTACCTCTCGGTGCCGCCTGTGCAGCGCGCGCTCTGCCGCGTCGTCCGACCCGCGGCTGCCTGTCAGACGGACGTGATCGAACGGCTCAGCCTCTACGAAGACGCCGGTGCCATCCTGCCGGACCTCGGAGAGCCAACGACCATCGTCTTCTCCACGGATGACCACAGCGGCGATCACTACGTCTATCTGAACGACGTCTACGCGCTCGACCTGGAAGTGCGGCAGGGACGTGTCGCGACCTTCTTCGTCATAGGGCGAGCTGAGTCATTCCACCCGGAGATTGCCGGCGTCACCCTCGGTGCGCCGATCGACACTGTCACAGCCGATTTGACGAATGGCGTCGACTACATTGAGGCTGACGCGTCGCGGTACGTGGAGACTCTGAGGCAGGGAGACCATTTCGATTGCTATGGTGCCAGCGAGCTCGGGTTCCTCCGCGATCGCGACCGATTCATCCAACAGCTCGCAAGTCTCAGGGGTATCTTTGGAGAGACGATCAAGGGGGCATTCGACGAGATCCTACGGAACGCCGACGGCACCCCTTCGCTTCGGGACGCGACGAGCACCCAACGCGGGGTTGTCTCGCAGTTCCGTCGGAGCGTGCCGATGAACGCCGTCGGGGTGACAATACATTCCGAGCAGGTATACCCGTGCGCTCAGCTCGGACGAGGTCTGTTGGCGCGAGCGCTGGAGTGAGAGGAACACGGCGGCCGTGCCTCTCAGGCGTTCAGGACCGTGCCTACTCCTGCGCCCCCATCTGCTGCTCGAAGGCTTGGCGGACGATGCCCATGACGTAGGGCAGATCCGCCACCGACGCGAGGGCGACTTCCGTCGAGCCGGTCCCCCAGCGGCCGAGGTTCGAGACGTCACGCGCGATTCCGCGCGGGTCCTCGATGCTGTGGAAGTCGACGCTCACCGAGAGGATCAGGCGCTTCGCCTGCGGGATGACGTCCACGAAATTCGTCTCCGCCTTGTAGGCGACGTAGAGCTTCTTGAACTCCTCTGTCACCGCCGAATCGAGGTCGAGCACGGCACGTCGGAAGGCCTCGAACACGGGGGCCATCGACCCCGTCGCGATTTGGGGATGGTCCTCGATCGTGTACGCCGGTGCTGCCTCGGGGCGCTTCGGCTGGTACGCCGCGAGGGTTGCGGCGTCGAGCACGGGCGCACGCCACACGGTCGCGGCCGTCTGAGCGAGCAGCGTGGCCCGTGCCGTGATCGCGCCTTCGTCCCAGTGCTGGCACGTTCGGAGCGGCTCGTTCAGGCGCAGCGGGCTCTGCGCGAAGCCGCCCGCCATGTCCCGCTTCTCGGCGAAGGGACGGTCGCTGTACTCCGAGTTGTAGCCAGTGAGCGTGAGGTTGCCGAGGGTGTGGAGGTACTTCTTCTGGATGGCCTGCCACTCCAGCCCGAGCGCGGCGCGCCACGGCGGTGAGAGGTCTGGGTTCTGCGGGAGGATGTGCTCGATCGTGTACGAGTCGGTCAGCACGCGCTCCTTCCGGCCCGCGTTCTCCAGGCGGCGCAGGAAGTAGGAGCGCCGCGGGAAGTTGTAGAGGTCGCGGATCTGGAGGTCGCGCGTGAACTCCGCGTCATCAGGGAAACGGCGGTACGACGGGAGCGAGAGGAGCTGCGCCTGGATGCTCTCGAGGTAGCGGTTCTTGCGGAGCGACTTCGTGAAGGTGGCGAACGTCTTGTTGAGGGAGTTCGTCGGGATCGAGCAGATGGCGCGGCGGAAAACGTACGCCTCGACCAAGCGCGCGGCGGCGAGCAGGTCCGGCTTCGCGAGGAGGCCCTCCACGTAGTCCCGGTAGAGCTCGAGGAGCAGGGGGAGCGCCACCTCCACTTTCAGCTCGCGGATGTCCTGGAAGACGACTCTGAGGTCCTCGTCCTTCTCCGCCCCGAGCGCCATCGCGCAGAAGAACGAGCTGTAGCGCGAGATGTCGGCGACGAGCGTCTCGGTGCTCCCGGCGCGCTCACTGCGCGCGAAGTTCTTGAACGCGTCGTACACCTCGCGGACGTTCGGGATCTCGCCCGTCTGGACGGTGAGGTAGTGGCGCATGAAGGCGTCGAACTGCGTCGCGTACGCCTCCTGGCCGAAGGCCACCTCCATCGGGCGCCAGTAGTCCTCGTAGAGCCGCGTCTGGATCGCGGGCTCGAGGCCCATGAGGATGAAGTTGCGGATGAGATCGGCCTGGCTCAGCTCCCGCCCCGTCGAGTTCAGGCTCTCGAAGATGAGCTGCGGGTTGTCCTGATCGCGGCTCAGCGCGATGTCCACGATGACGAGCTTCGCCAGCCCCTCGCAGAGCGGCCGGAGGTCGCCGAGGTCCGCGATCCAGCTGGTGAAGAGCGCGAAGTTCTCCGCCACGCGGATCGAGCCGCCGCTCGGGGGTGGCGCGTTGCGTAGGAGGGAGGTGAGCGAATCCTTGTCCGTCTGCGAGAGGAGGAGCTTGTAGCGGCGGTCGCCTGTCTGCTCGGGGTCGAGGAGGTAGTAGTTCCGCAGCTTCTTGGCGGAGAAGTCGTCGAAGGGCTCGGTGTCGCCGAGCGCCCGGGCGAGCGCCTCGATTAGGAGCGTGACCGTCGTGAGGCGTTGCTGGCCGTCGATGACGAGGAGGGGCGAGTGGCCTGAGATGGAGTAGAGCCCCTTCTCCACGTAGACGATCGATCCGACGAAGTGCGCCGAGAGCGTGCTGCTTCTGCCGGTGCGGATGACGTCATCCCAGAGCTGACGGCACTCACGCTCCGTCCAGCTGTAGGTCCGCTGGTAGATCGGGATGACGAACTGCGGCGACTTCCGCAGGAATCGGAGGAGGGGTGTCTCGGTGGCCTTCATGCGTTGGTTAGGTTCGGACTGGGTCGGTGCGCAGGTGCGAGGTCCGTTTCACTCATTGTCCTCGCGAAGGGCGGCGATGGGAAGGCGCCACGGAGGCGCAGCCTGGCGGCTGTCACGAGGGTGAACTACTGGCGGCTGGAATCATCACGGGAACCTTCCCACGGATCGGACAGGTCGAAGGCGGTCTGGAAGCTCCGTGCCAGCGTGGAGTGAGCCTCGCTCGGCTCGACTCGCCAGAGTCCCGCGAGGTATTCGACAACGGCGCTGACGTCCGGTGGCCGTGCGGGACGCCCCATGACTTGGAGGAACGGGCCATCCGTCTCAGTGAGTACCCGGTCACGCGGTAGACGCTCGATGATCCGGCGCCCCGTCTCCGACTGGACCATCGCGGGGTTCACCGAGAAGTAGCAACCGGCGTCGAGCGCGCGCTCAATGAGCCGAAGCGGGCCGGAGTACCAGTGCAGGATGGGCGTTCCGGGCCTGTGTGTTGCGACTAGGTCGATCGTCTCCGCGGCCGCACGGCGGCTGTGGAGAGACACGACCCTGCCGCCGACGCCGGCGCAGCGGATGAGGATCTTAGAGAGGACGTCTTGTTGCAGGCGGCGCACTGTGGCTGTCGCGTCGGTGAAGTCGAGACCGACCTCCCCGACGTACGGGGTTCCGTCGATCAGGCTCAGGAGCAGGTTCGTCTCGTGGTGACGTTCGGCGACGAGCTGCGGGTGAAGACCAACAGCGGCGTGGAGGTAGCGAGAGTCTCGAAGGAGCTCGCGGCAGCGTTCGAAGACCGACGGAGCGTTCGTGACGGCGACGGTGAAGACGCGGTCATGTTCGGCTTCGCGAATCACCGCGGCGTAGTCGGGGTACAGGTCGATGTGACAGTGGACGTCGAGGAGAGGCATCTAGGGGGTCCGTGGAGGAAGGGGGATTCCGAGTAGCGTCCGCAGCTCATCCAGTCCCCTCGAGAAGACCCCGAGGTACTCCTGGAGCTCGTCGGCGGGGGCGTCGAGCGGCCCGGGAACCAGGACGTCGGCGAGGGTGGGTGCGCGGACTCCGAAGCGTGCGAGACCGAACCGGACGACCCGCAGATCCGTCCCCGCGTCCTTCGGCGGAGCCACTGACAGGTTCCGGTGGTCGTACGCGGTCGGATCGGGGCCGATCGGCAGGATCGCGGCGCGTCGGACGATGCAGGGCACGCACCTGCCGCATTGGAGATTGGGATTGCCGTGGTAGCGCCCCGCTTCGGTGTGGGAGCAAGAGACGGTGTGTGGGAGCCCCCGTAGCAGCACGTCCCTGTTCCTGCACGCGACGAGGAGTTCGCCTTTCGTCTCGAAGCGATACGGTAGCTCCAACGATACTGGGACCCCGAGGCGCGCGAGGAGTGAGCTCAGGAGTGCCATGAGGTGCGGGTGGGTCGTCCGGGTGCTCAGGCTCCCGAGGCGCGACGGCGTGAAGGGCACGTTGAGCGAGATGAAGCCGTTCTCCGGCACGACCAGGCGAGTAGCACCGACACCCGACGCAGCCGCCAGCGCGAGACCGAAGAATAGCAGGGATCGTGAGCGCGTCGATGATTCCGACCGCGCTCCCGCGAGCGGCGGTGGCGATACGAAGAGCCGGAGATACGGGACCCGATCGTGCCCGTAGGTGCTCTCAAGTGCGTCCGCGACCGAAGCTTGGGAACGACTCGTTGCGCCTCCTCCGCTGCTCTGGTGACCGACGAACGCGACACGCTGTTTTGCCTCAAGGAGATCGATCGCACCCGCGAACGAGTCCAGCCCCCCGGATAAGAGGCAGACAACGTCGGCGGTGATGTGATGGGGCTTCCTGCCTGCTGATGCCTCGACTGGCTCGTAGGTCCGTGGTGTCGGACGGAAGACCACCGTCCAGTGGTCGCCGGTGAGGAAGCCGAGCATGTCCTGGACGAGCGGAACGCATTCCCGCCAGAGGTTTGGATCGTGAACAAACGCGTGTAGGGAGAG
>JBDSFL010000572.1:0-3562 GCA_039919545.1 Thermoanaerobaculia bacterium
AGCGCAAGCGAACCACGACGTGCTCCTGTTCCAGATCGGGAACGATCCGCTCCATCTGGCATCGCTCGAGACGCTGAAGAACCCCGCGCGGACCACTCCCGCCGTCGTGGTGCTCCACGATTTCTCCCTGCACCACCTCTTCGCCGCCGCCTACATCGACCGCGGCCGCATGAGGGATTACGCGCAGGAGCTGGAACGTGCCCACGGGGCGCGAGGGCGTGCGCTGGCGCTCCGCGCGCTCGCGGGCCCGCCCATCCCGGTGTGGGATCTCGATCCCTGGTCCTTCCCGATGTCCGCGGGCGTGATCCGCGATGCGGCCGCGGTGATCGTGCACTCCAGGCTGGTGCGCGGAGCGGTCCTGCGGGAGGTTCCGTCGTGTCATGTGACCGAGATTCCGCATCACGTCGTGGTGGCTCCGCGCACCGAAAGGCGTCTGGCGCGCGAAAAGCTGCGGCTGCCTCAGGACCGTCCGCTCGCCGTCTCGCTCGGCGTGGTCACGCCGGCCAAGCGGATCGCGCGGGTTCTCGAGGCGCTCGCGCTGATCGAGCCTTCGCTTCGGCCCTTCTTCTTCGTCGGCGGCGCGTTGGCCTCCGATGATCCCCTCCACGCCATGATCGAGCGCTTCGGCCTCGAGGCGGATGTCTCGTTCGGCGGCTATCTCAGCGACGCGGACTTCTGGCTCGCGGCCTCGGCGGGGGACTTCGCCGTGAACCTCCGCCATCCTACGGTGGGAGAGACCTCGGGCGCAGTCTGCCGCCTCGCCGGCTTCGGACTGCCGCTGCTCGTCAGCGACGTCGGCTGGTTTCGTGAGCTACCCGACTCGTTCGCAGCCAAGATCCCGGTGGGTTCAGGCGAGGTGGAGCGCATCGCGGAAGAGCTGCTCCGTCTGAGCTCGGATGCTCCGGAGCGGAGCCGCAGGTCGAGCGCGGCGGCCGAGTGGGGAGCCGAGCGGTCGCCCGACCGGATCGCCCGGCTCTACGCCCGCGTCTTGAACGAGGTTGCGGACGGCGCCGCGGGCCCTCTGGGCCTCAGCGGTGTCGTTGCGGCGCAGCTGCATGCGCTGGGCATCGCCCGCGGGAGAACGGCCGCGGCGTCGCGCCTGCCCGACGCGGAGGTGCTCTCCGCGGTGGCGCGCGCCGCGAGCGGCATCCTGCCCGTCAGGCCAGAAACAGCGGGCACCCTGGCCGTCAGGCCAGAAACAGCGGGCACCCTGGCCGTCAGGCCGGAAACAGCGGGCATCCTGGCCGTCAGGCCGGATACAGATCGATGAGCCCAGCGGCGGGCGGAATCTCGCGCCCTTCGGCAAGCCTGTCCGCGGCGGCGGCGATGTCGCGCCTCAACAACGAGAAAGAGAGACCCGCGAAGCCATCCGGCGTGTCCTGAAATTTGGCGAGGGCCAGAGCGAGCAATCGCCGCGCGGGATCCACGCGCCCGCGTCCGAGATGCACCAGTGCCGCGGCAAGCTGGATGAGCCCCTGGAGCGACAGGCGCTCGGGGCCGGTCGACACCATCCAGAGCTCTTCCCACACCTCGTGCGCCTCGAAGAATCTCCCCTCACGGAATTCCCGCAGACCCCGCTCGATGATCGCCTCGCGGCTCGGCAAGCCCGCGTGGTGCAACGTCAGCTTCGTGTTCTGGGAAGCGCGGCCATGACCTCGAGCATCCGGTCGCGGTTCACGTAGCCGTTCACGCGGCTCACGAGGTTCCCGCGCCCGTCGAGGAACAGCACGGTGGGAAAGCCCTCGATCTGGAATCGCTCCGCCAGCTTCTCTCCGCCGTGCTCCGCGTCCAGCTTGATCGCAACCAGACCCTTCGACGCCGTGCCCACGCGTGTATCCGCGAACACGTCCTCGTCGAGCTTCCGGCACCAGCCGCACCAGTCGGTGTAGACGTCGACCATGACGAGCGAGTTGCTCTTGCGCGCTTTTTCGAGGGCTTCGTCGAACGACAGCTTCGTGAAGACCACTCCCGTCGCGCTGCGCGACACCGCGGGGTCGGCGGGGGCGGCGGGGTCGGCAGAGGCGGACCCTGATTGCCGGCTACAGCCGCCGACGGCAAGGATCGAGGCCATTGCCATTGACATTGCCAGCGCCAGCGCCAGAACGGGAAGGAAACGAACGCGTCGCATCAGGATCTCCTCTCCCTGTCTCATCGTCATCATAGCGAGTCCGCCATCAGGAGACCTCGCCTCCCCAGCTCGGTCTCCAGGGTGGCCGGCGAATCCACGACGAACGCGTCGAGCCCGAAGGTTCGTGCCGCCTCGACGAGATCCGCACGGTCGTCCGCGAAGGTGGTTTCGTTCGCCGCCGAGCCCAGCCGATCCAGAGCCGTGCGCCAGATCCGCTCATCGGGTTTGACGTACCCGACCTCGAACGAGAGAACGAGCGCGTCGACCAGCCGATCGACGGGGGACACGCGGAGCACACCGTCCCAGTGCAGCTCATTCGTGTTGGAAACGACCGCGGTCGCCAGTTCGGGAACGAGGCGCGGGATCAGGGCGAGGGCCTCGGGAATCGGCTCGAAGATATCTCTCCAGGCTTCGATCCAGAGGGAATCCGGAAGACGTGGAAGCCCGGCGGCATCCTCGGCAAGACGGAAGAATTCGACGCTCGTCAGCTCGCCCAGGTCGAGCGAGCGCTCGAGCCCGCCGAAGATATGAGGGCGCAAGCGCTCCGCGGGAACACCGGTTGCCTGCTCGATCCGACCCAGCGTCCGTCCGTGGTCGAAGCGGACGAGGACGTTTCCCAGATCGAGCAGGAGGGCGCGCATGTTTCGAAACGTCGGCGGCGCTCGGACGTGACGTGCGGTTCGCTCAGGGCTGGAGCGGAACTCGGCGCTTCGGCTCGGCGGTGTCAGACGCCGTGCTGGCCGGCTCGGCGACGGTCGGGTTGTCGACGAACATGCCCTGCGCCGGGATCAGATACGGATCGCCCGTACGGCGATCGGTCACGGTGACGTAGGCGAGGATCCGCGCGTTGTTGCTCTTGTTGACGAAGAAGTTGAGGCGGTACGGACCGCCGGTCTGGGGAGAGAAGCTCGCGAACTCCAGGCCGAAAATGTCGTTGAGCTGGTGGAGCGAGTAGGCAGGCACGTTCACGATCCGTGTCCCCAGGACCTGTCCCAGCGGAGTGACGAGCTGGACGCCGGCCTCGAGCAGGGAGCTCGTCGTGTTGATCACGGCGGCGTTGGTGCGGTGGTTCGCGTCGTTCGGGATCCCGGTGGCGTACAGGTCTCCCGCCACCGAGTCGTTGAAGCCGAGCGCGTTGCGGGACGGCTGCCCGGGCGAGTACTGGCCGTACGTTCCAGGCGTGGCGCCGCTCACGTTGTAGGTGTTGCTGGTCGTGATGATCGGCAGCGACGTCTCGATCTCGAGCACGCCGTAGCCCGAGCTGACTCCGAAATAATTCTTCAGGATGTCGGGGAGCGTGACCGATTCGCGCGCAGCGAGCGGCGGATCCAGCGTGTAGAGTAGCGCCTCGGTGCGATCCGCCGGGGTGTAGTAGACCTTCAGGGTGGCCTTCCGGCTGGGGTCGGGGTTGAAGACCTCGAGGTCGGTCTGGAA
>JBDSFL010000599.1:0-3561 GCA_039919545.1 Thermoanaerobaculia bacterium
CGACTGGTATTCCGTGGGAGCGGTCCTCTACGAGGCGCTCACGGGGAAGCTCCCCTTCCCCGGCGATTCGGTGGAAGTGCTCGTCAACAAGCAGTGGTTCGATCCCCCCTCGCCGCAGCAGCTCGACCCGAGCCTTCCCGACGATCTGAACGCGCTCTGCTGCGCGCTCCTCTCGCGCGATCCGGCCGCCCGCCCGACGGGCCGCGAGGTGCTGAAGATCATCGGCGGCACGATCGAGGCCCCGCCGCGCACGCCCGTGTGGCTGAGATCCCATCGCGACGCGCCCTTCGTGGGACGCGAGCCCGCCCTGGCCGTGCTCGAGGAGGCCTTCGAGCGCGTGATCCAAGGAATGCCCGCGATCGTGCTGGTGTCGGGGCGTTCCGGCATCGGCAAAACGGCCCTCGTGCGCCGCTTCCTCGAGCAGCGGCCGGCCGAGACGGTCGTGCTCACGGGGCGCTGCTACCAGCAGGAATCCGTCCCCTTCAAGGCCATCGACCCGCTCATCGATTCGTTGAGCGAGCACCTCGACGCGCTCTCGCGAACCGAGCGGCACACGCTCCTCCCCTTCGATCTGCCGGCGCTCGCGCGCCTCTTCCCCGTGCTGCAGAAGCTCGACACGGGGTCGCGCCCCGGCCGCGAAGCGCTCGACATCCCCGATCGCCACGAGGTGCGCCGCCGAGGCTTCTCGGGCCTGCGCGAGCTGCTGGGCCGGCTGGCGCGCCGGAGCCCCTGCATCCTCTTCATCGACGACGTGCAGTGGGGAGACCTCGACAGCGCCTCGCTGCTGGGCGAGCTGATGCGGCCCTCGGCGCCGCCGCTCCTCCTCATCGCGGCGTTCCGGAGCGAGGAGGAGGAGATGAGCCCGCTGCTCAAGCGCCTCCGCCCCACGCTGAGCCTGCTCGGGAACGTGACCGAGATCGCGCTCGAGGAGCTGATGCCGGCCGAGGCCCACGAGATGTCTCGCCTCCTGCTCGAGCAGAGCGGCCGGCTCCCGTCCTCGCTCGCGGGAGCCATCGCGCGCGAGTCGGGGGGAAGCCCCTTCTTCATCGACGAGCTCGTGTCGTATCGCGAGTTCGCGGGCGAGGACGCGCGCACGGCGCCCACGCCGCTCGAGGGAATGATTCGCGCGCGCATCCAGCGCCTCCCGCTCGAGGCGCGCGTCCTGCTCGAGATCGTCGCCGTGGCCGGCAAGCCCATCGAGGAATCCGTGGCTCGCCGCGCCTCGGCCGCGCGCTCGGAGGAGCTGCGCACCCTGGCGCTCCTGCGCGCCGCGCACCTGATCCGAAGCCAGCGCCGGGGCGAGCGGAACGAGATCGAGGTGGACCACGACCGCATCCGTGAGACCCTGCTCGCGCAGCTCTCGGCCGACGATCTCAAGGCGCGCCACTACGCGCTGGCCGAGGCGCTCGAGGCCGAGGCCGGGGCCGACCCCGAGACGCTGAGCGTGCACTTCCGCGAGGCGGGCGACTGCTTCCGCGCGTCGCGCTACGCGACGATGGCGGCCGAGCAAGCGTCCAAGACGCTCGCGTTCGATCGGGCCGCGAGGCTCTTCAGCCGCGCCCTGGAGCTCGCCCCCGCGGGTTCCAAGGAGAGCCATCGCCTGAGAATCCAGCTGGCCGACGCGCTCACGAGCGCGGGACGGGGCAAGGAAGCGGCCGACACGTACCTGCAGGCCGCCGAGCAGGCCCCCTTCCCCGAGACGCTCGAGCTGACCCGTCGTGCCGCCGAGCAGCTCCTGCGCAGCGGACACATCGACGAAGGAATCACGGCCTTGCGCCGCGTGCTGGCGCCGCTGGGCTACGCGCTCCCGACCACGCCCAGCCGGGCCCTCGTGTCGCTGCTCTGGGGGCGGGCCCGCATCAAGCTGCGCGGGCTCGCTTTCCAGGAGCGGACGGAACCGTCTGATCCGCGCGCCGATACCGAGCGGCACCTGCGCATCGACACCTGCTGGTCGGTCGCCGTCGGGCTCGGCATCGTGGACAACATCCGGGGCTCGGCCTTCCAGGCGCGCCATCTCCTGCTCGCGCTGAACGAGGGCGAGCCCTATCGCATCATCCGCGCGCTGTCGCTCGAGGCGGGCTACAGCGCGATGAAGGGGGTCGGGAGCGCGACGCGCACCCGCGAGCTGCTGCAGACCGCGCGAGCGCTCGCCGACCGCGTGGATCATCCCCACGCACACGGGCTCGTCACGCTCGTGGCGGGTATGTCGGCGGGACTCGAGGGTCGCTGGAAGGCGGCCCAACCGCTCACCGAGCAGGCCGAGAAGCTGCTGCGCGAAGGGTGCACGGGCGTGGCCTGGGAGCTCTTCAACGCTCAGTACTTCTCGCTCCTGGGCCTCTTCTATCTGGGTCAGATGCGCGAGCTGGGGCTGCGGCTGCCGATCCTGCTGAAAGAAGCGGAGGAGCGCGGCGACCTCTATGCGGCGACGAGCCTCTCGACCCGCATCGCCTACTCGATCCGGCTCTCGGAGGATTCTCCCGACGAGGCGCGCCGCGCGCTGGATGGGGCGATGGAGCGCTGGTCTCACAAGGGCTTCCACATGCAGCACGTGTGGCAGCTCTTCGGGCGCGTGGAGATCGCTCTCTACGAAGGGCAAGCGGCGGACGCCTGGCGGCAGATCTCGAGTGAATGGCGCCTGCTGAACCGGTCGCTCCTGACTCGCATCCAGCTCGTCCGCATCGGCGCGCTGCAGCGGCGCGCGCGCTGCGCCATCGCCGCGGCCGCCGAGCAGCCGCGCGGCTCGTCGGGGCAGAGCACCCTCCTTCAGGAAGCGCACCGCACGCTGGGGAAGATCGAGTCCGAGGACGCCCCGTGGTCGCGGCCGCTCGCCCTGCTCCTGTCGGCCGGCATCGCCGCCGCGCGCGGCCGGACCGAGGAGGCGCTCCTGCCCCTGCGCGCGGCGGAGGCCGCCGCCGACGCGGGCGACCTCGCGCTCTACCGGGCCGTCACGCGCCTGCGTCTGGGGCGGCTGGTGGGAGGAGACGAGGGACGATCGCTCGTGCAATCGGCCGAGGGCTGGATGCGCGAGCAGGACGTGCGCAACCCCGACCGCATCGTGGCCATGCTCGCCCCCGGCTTCTGAAGGCGTGACGCCTCCGCGACGTCCGAATTCCTACCAGGTGTTGCCGCGGAGGAAGGGGAAGGTTCGCACGGGTTCCAGGCTCGGACGTCCGAAGTAGTAGCCCTGGGCCAGCCTGATTCCGAGATCGCAGACGAAGCCGTAGTCCTCGCGCGTCTCCACCCCCTCGACGATCAGCTGGATTCCCAGATCGCGTGTGAGCGACACGAAGGATTTCACCAGCCGCGCGCGATAAGGATCGGCGTAGGCGCCGCGCACCAGGTGCTGGTCGAGCTTGGCGATGTCTGGGCGCAGGCGCTCGAGCACGCCCAGCGTCGAGAAGCCGCTCTCGAGATCGTCCAGAGCGATGCGGAAGCCCTCGGCGCGCACCTCGGTGAGGAGCGCCGCCAGCGTGGGCGAGCGGGCCACGCCTTCCGTCTCGATCAGCTCGAACACGATGTGGGACGGGGGCTGCGGGAGCGCGCGCGCCAGCGCCAGGGTGG
>JBDSFL010000284.1:0-13378 GCA_039919545.1 Thermoanaerobaculia bacterium
AACGAGAATCGCGCGTGATAGCCGGCGCGATCGCACGGCCCCATCGCGGGAATCGCGGCCTGCACGTCGGGACGCGGCCTGCGCTCGAGAAAATCGGGCGTGCGCTCCATGTCATCGATCAGGAAGCGAATCTCCGTGCAGGGCCGTTCGCCGAGTTCCTGACACCATCCCTGCACGGCGAGCACGCCCGTGACCTCGCTGCCCGATTGCGGGCCGTCGATCGACGCGGGGATCGTGTCGTCCCGGCGGACCGGGTCAAACGCGCGCGTGGCCTCGAAGAAGCGTCCGGCCGGCACGAGCTCGGGGGCCTGCTCGGATTCGACGGCCACCACGACGAACGCCGGGCGCGATCTCGGCAGACCTTCCTTGGGCACGACGAGCGTCGTTCCGGAAAGGCGCCCCACGTAGAGCGCGCGGCGTGGCGCCAGGTCGTACCGGATCCAGTTCGGCTGGCCCGGCTCGCGGCTGCGCTCGGCCAGCAGGTACTCTCCGCCGCTCGGAATTGCACGCCGGATGCTCTCCACCGCGTCCGCGTAGGCCGTGCCGAAGACGCGCCGCCGCGCCTCGAGCGGGCTCTCGCGCAGATGCTTGATCCCGCTCGCCAGCTTCCACGCGCCCTGGAAGAGCGTTCGCGGCAGCGTGGCGGCCCCGGCCAGCAAGAGCAGCACCAGGACGACCCTGGCGAGCGGACCCCGAGCCAACTACAGACTCAGCCGCTTGAAGATGAACTCCGGGATGCAGCGGATCACGAACATGATGGGGCGCCAGAACCAGGGCGTGTACACGACATCGCGCTCGCGGCGGATGGCCCGGTGAATCACCCGGCCCACGGACTCCGCCTCGGCATAGAGCGGGTTGTGCGGGAGGTGCGCGGTCATGGGCGTGGCGACGAAGCCCGGCTTGATCGTGACCACCGACACGCCGAACGAGTCGAGCCGGTTCCGCATTCCCTGAAGGAACACGTCGAGCGCCCCCTTCGTCGTGCCGTAAACGTAGTTGCTCTGCCGGCCGCGATCGCCGGCCACCGAGGTGATCACTGCCAGGCAGCCGCGCCGCTGCTCCTCGAAGAAATTCGCCGTGATCGTGAGCAGCGAGACCGCGCTCAGGAAGTTCGTGGTGATGGCGGCGAGCGCTTTCTCGAAGCTCGCCTCGCAGGCCTTCTGATCGGGCAGCACCCCGTGCGCGATGAGCAGCACGTCGAGGCCGTCCAGCGCGGTGACGGCGGCCTGCACGAGCTCGGTGTGAATCGCGATCTCGTCGAGGTCCGCGACCCGCGTCACCACCTTGGCGCCGCGCACCCGGAGATCGTCCGCGACCGCGGAGAGCCGTTCAGCGTTGCGCGCGACGAGAAACAGCGAGGCGCCTTCGGCTGCGAAGATGCGCAGCGTCGCCATCGCGATGGCCGACGTGGCGCCGGCCACCAGGATCTTTTCGGGCGCCTTCACGCGGCCGCTCCGAGCGGGCCCGTGACGCGGCGCCAGAAGCTCGACGAGAAGGCGGGATCGGCCGCTCGGGCCAGCGCGCGCCACTGCGGGAAGAAGGCATCGAAGCTTTCGGGCGACATGCGCGCGTCCTTGGCGGGATACACGGCCCCGCCGGCCGCACGCACCACGCCGTCCAGCTCGTCGAGCAGCCGCAGCGTGGCCGTGCCCTGGAACGCGAAGTCGAGCGCGAGCGTGACGCCGGGGCGCGGGAAGGAGAGCAGCCCCGGCGAGGGGCGGTCGCCGAACGTCTTGAGCACGCTCAGGAACGAGCCCAGCCCGGAGCGCGCGATGCGCTCGAGGATCTCGCGGATCGCCCCGCGCCCGTCGGCGAACGGGACCACGCACTGGTACTGCAGGAAGCCGCGCGCGCCATAGATGCGGTTCCAGTGGCGCACCATGTCGAGCGGGTAGAAGAACGGTTCGTAGTGGCTGACCGCGTAGGACGTCTTGCCCCGGTGCAGGCGGTAGTACGCCTCGTTGAAGAGCCGCATCGTGCCGCCGTTGAGAAGGAACGACGGCAGGTCGATGGGCACATCCACCGAGAGGGGCTTGCGCGACCAGGTGGAGGGCTCGGTGACGTGATTGCCGCGGATGAAGATGCCGCGCGCCAGGCTCTCCCCGCGCGCGAGCGAATCGATCCAGGCCACGGTGTAGGCGAACTCCTTGTCGGAGGCGGCGTTGATCTCGAAGAACTCGTCGAGGGTCGAAAAGCGGATCTTCTCGACGGCGATGAGCGGGCTCACCATGCGCGTCAAGCGGAACTCCGCCCAGAGGATCAGCCCGGTGAGGCCGAGGCCTCCGATGGTCGCGCGGAACATCTCCGCGTTCTCGTCCGGCGAGCAGACGAGGCGGGTGCCGTCCGAGCGCTCCAGCTCGAATCGCGTCACGTGCGCGCCGAACGTGCCGGCCACGTGATGGTTCTTGCCGTGCACGTCGTTGGCGATGGCTCCCCCCACCGACACGAATCGCGTGCCGGGGCTCACCGGGAGGAACCAGCCGCGCGGCACGATGACGTCCAGGATCTCCGCGAACGTGGTGCCGGACTCGCAGCGCAGGAGACCCGCGGCCTCGTCGAACGCGATGAAGCGAGAGAGAGCGGCGGTGTCGAGCAGCGTGCCGCCGGCGTTGAGGCACGAATCCCCGTAGCTGCGCCCCTGCCCGAACGCCAGGAGCGATTCGCCCGCGGAGCGCGCGGGGAGCGGCTGGTTGCCCCAGAACAGCGGCACCACGCGCGCGGGTTCGACGCGCGGATAGCGTCCCCAGGATTCGTAGCTCTTCACGGAGCGCCCCACATGGATGCCTGATTCTGCCAGCTTCATCCGTTCGCGCGCTCGCCGTTCGCCGGATCGAAGGACGGCGCGCGCATCCAGCCCCGCGCAATCGTTTGTTAATCTGGTCCGCGCGCCAGGTGCAACGACCGGAGGAGTCCCGTTGGAGTCGACAGAGATACGTGTGGAGACGACGGATCCGGCGGCGCGCGAACGCCGCACCGGCTGGAATCTCGTCAAGCTCTTGCGTCCGCATCAATGGGCCAAGAACGCGTTCGTCGTGGCGCCGCTGCTCTTTGCCCGCGAGGCTCACGACCCGGCCCAGCTCGTGCGCGCCCTGGCCGCCGTGGTCTTCTTCTCCTTGGCCGCGTCCGCGGTCTACTGCGTCAACGACGTGCTGGACGCCCCGCGCGACCGCATGCACCCCACGAAGCGGCTGCGGCCGGTGGCCGCCGGCCTGATCTCACCGGGAATCGCCAAGGCCCTCGGACTCGTGCTTGCCGTCCTCGCTCTGGCCGGCGGGACGGTCCTCAGCCCCGCCTTCGCGCGGATCCTCGGGGTCTACCTCGCGCTGAACCTGCTCTACACGATGCGGCTGAAGCACGTGGTGCTTCTCGACGTGCTCATCATCAGCATCTCGTTCGTGCTGCGTGTGCTCGGGGGCGCGGCGGCCATCAACGTCCCCGCATCGCACTGGCTCCTCCTCTGCACGCTGCTCCTCGCGCTCTACCTGGCGTTCGCCAAGCGGCGCGCCGAGCTGCGCATGCTGGGCTCCGGCTCGGCGGACCACCGCCCCGCGCTCGTGGGCTACACGCCCGAGCTGCTCGACCGCTTCGGCTCGATCCTCCTCGGCGCCACGATCGTGGCGTACGCGCTCTACACCGTCTCGCCTGAGACGATCGCCAAGTTCGGCTCCGACCGGCTGATCTACGGATTGCCGTTCGTGATCTACGGCCTCTTCCGCTACCTGCTCCTCGTCGAGGCGGGGGGGGACGCGGGAGAGCCCGGAACTCTGGCGCTACGGGACGCGCCGCTCCTGATCTGCGTCGTGCTCTGGATCGCGTTCAACGCCGCCATGATCTACGCGCGCTGAGCCGGCGAGGATCGGGGGGCTCGAGAGAAGCTCGAGGGCGCTCACGCGAAGGAGCTCGGGTCCCGCCGAAACGAGAGCGGGCGACGCGGCGCTCCACTCGGGAACGCTCCCGGCGGGCGCGCCCTTCACCCCGATGAACGCATGGCCATGCCGGTAGCGCGCGCGAAGATCGACCGCGCAACCGAGGGACCGCAGCGCCGCCACCGCGCGCGGTGAGAGCGAAACGGATGCGTCCTCCGCTACGGCACCCACGACGACGGCGCCGGGAGCGAGACCCTCGATGAACATCGAAAGCGCTTCGGACGCCTCGCGCGACGCATAGGTGTCGAAGGACCGGATCTCGACGCTCCGATCCCGCGCCGGCGAGAGGAGGGCGAGGTGGTAGCCCGATCCGGTTCGAATCACCTCTTCCATTCCCACGCGGAGGACGGCGCGGCTGCCGGCCCAGAAGCCGCAGCTCTCTGCCGAGAGCGGGGTTTCGATCTCGATGGCGCTCGTGCCAATCCGGGCGGTCGCCGCGGCTCGCTTCGTGACAGGCGCCGGAATCACCTGGATCGTATTCCCCTCCGCGCTCCAGCTTCCTTCGGGAATTGCGAAGCACAGCGTGGATACGGTACTGGTCAGCGGAACGCGCGAGGCATCCTGACCGTTGACGCGCGCGCCGACAGGCTCGGCCGGCGTCGTCCCGGAGGCCAGCTGGAGCTGGAGCCACTGGAACGCGTGCCCCGTCGGTGGAATGACGAACCCTCCGCCCGACGCCGGAATCACGAAGGCGGCCGTGCCAGCAGTCTCATCGCCGCTCAGCCCCGTGCCCTTGTCGAGAAACGCGCCGGCCGATGACGACCCGGCCAGAAGGGTGAGGCGCGGAGACAGATTTTTCGGGACCTCACGCACGTGCGCCAGGACCGCCCACCCGTCGAAGGAGAGCGGCGCGATCGCATCGCGCGCGAGCGCAACCCACGTCGCTTCCAGACTTCCCGACGGCGGCCCCTCGGCCACGACGTAATCCACCCGCGCGCTCCGAAGGTTCGCGAGCCAGGCGACGAGCGTGCCCGGGGAACGCTCCGTGCGAGCGTCCCCCTTCCACGCGTAGTACGGGGAAGGCCCCTCGGCCGCGTTCGAAACGAACTCGACCCGGTTCTGCTGGCGCGAGCCGACGTAGGGATAGGGCTGGTTCCAGCCCGCGTAAGCGATGACGGCTCCGCCATCGCGCGTCCGTCGGTCCAGCTCGCCCGCGACGGGCTTCGCATCGAAGCGGGTCGTGGTGAATCGCTCGATCGTCGTCGGCAGCGGACCGATGAGAACGCCCGCGGCGATGGCCGCGAGCGCGACGCGGGCCGCCGGCACCGGCCCGGGACCGAGCAGGCCCGCGGCCAGCGTCGCAGCCGCGCTCGCGAGCGCGGCTGCGGCGAGCCACATCCACCCGCACGTCAGCACGTCCGCCGGCCGCGTGACGAGCACACAGGCGATCACCGCCGCCGCCCCCGCCAGCCGAAGCGCGCCCTGCGTTCGCTCGCCTGCCCGCCCCAGCAGCCAGAGCAGCGCGATGGCGGCCAGGGCAGGGGCCGCCACGAAATACCGGTTCTCGCGGTGATCGTTCATGAGGAGCACGAACTCGAGGTAGAAGGCCGCGGGAAGCATCAGGAGAATCGCCGTGGTGAAACGTTCGCGCCGGCGCAGCGCCAGCACCATGGCCACGAGGGGCGCCAGGAGAGCGGCCGGGAGGAGCGTGACTCGAAAGAGCGACCCGAAGAGGTCGACGCGCTTCCAGAGGAAGCCCCACGGCTGGAGTGCATTCACGGGATCCAGTTTCCAGACCGCCCGACCCACGATTGCCCACCCCGGCAGCAGCGCGTGGCCGAACAGCGTGACGGGCACGGGGAAGAGCGGGTTCCCGGCCGTGACGGCGTTGCGCAGATACGTGTAGCCGCCGACGGCGAGCGCGACGGCCGAGAGCAGCGTGAGGAGCGCCAGGGTGCGGCCCCACGGCACCGGCTTCCGCCGCCACGCACCCGCGGCCAGACACGAGAGCAGCAGCATCGCGAGCGGCGCCGCGAAGAGCACACCGGTGTACTTCGTGCCGAGCAGGAGGCCGAGCGGGAGGCCCGCGACGATCGCGCGGCGAAGGCGGGGCTTCTCGGCGAGGAGCAGGGCCCCGAGGGCCGTGGCGAGCACGTGGCAGCCGGTGGCCAGGTCCGTCCCTGCCGTCAGCATGAGCGGCGCGTCCACGAAGTACCGGTTCGTGAGGCCGAACAGGAGCGAGGCCAGGAGCGCGGAGCGACGGTTCAGCCCGAGCTGCACGGCAAGAGCGGCGACGCCGACCAGGCAGAAGATGGCGAACGGAAGCTCGCACCAGCGCGCCAGGAAATCGAAGGGCGAAAGGATCGACACCAGGAAGAACGTGAAGAGCTCCCCCGCGACGGGGAAAAAAGTCATCGCCGTGTCGCCGATGGGAAATTTCAGCATCCGGAGATCGCCGAAGTGCCGCCAGACGGAAACCGCCGGTAGGTGATAGCAGGAGTCGTCGTACTGGATCTCTCCGGGGGCCGCGTACCGGTAGCGGATCATCGTCGCGGCCATCAGAGCGAGGAAGACGCACGCGGCGAGGGCGAGAGCGAGGCGCTCGGCTTTCTCGAGGCGCGATGGGTTCGCGCCGTCCCGGCCGAAGCCCGCCGCATCAGCAGCCGCCGCCGGAACCGGGCGCGCGAGCAGGCGCGTGAGCAGGAACGCCGCGACGATCCACACGAGGAGTGCGCGTGCAGAGAGCTGCCCGAAGTGCCCGAGCCACGTCGCCGGGATGACGACCGCCGCCACGGCGACCTCGAAGGCGATCACGGCCCTCGTGAGCGACCCCGTCTCCGGCAGCAGCAAACCCGCGATCCGCGCGCCGATCGAAGCGAGCGCGCCGAGCGCGGCCATCGCCACCACGAGCTGAACGCGCAGCGGCAAGGTCCCATCCGGAAACGTGGCGCCCAGGAGAAGGAGCAGGACGAAAACGAACGGGGCCAGAACCCGCGCCTTGATCATCGATCAGTGCTGTGCAGCCCGCACCCGCGCAACTCATCGCTCCACAGAAGCTCACGGACCCAGCGTGGCCGGCCGAGCTCCTTCCGCTCGAGCTTGCCCAGCACGTAGTCACGTCCTTCTGCCTCCGCAGACCGTCCCAGGACCTTGCGGTAGGCGAGCTCGACGAAGGCCGCGTCCGCGAGGCCCCGGCTCTCTTCGAGCAGTCTTCGGGCGAACCCGGCTTCACCCGCGAACGACTCGCCGCGCTCCGCCGCCGAGACGGAAAGCGTCGACAGCGGCGCTCCCATCCTTTCGGCCAGCGCGTGCAAGCGAGCGTCCTCGGGCGGAAGCGGAACGGCGCCAGCGCTCCAGCGGAGCAGGAACTCGCGCACGAGCTTGCGGGCGCCGTCGGGCTCCGATTCGAGCACGCGCGTGTAGTGCGCCGTGGCTTCGGCGTCGGGCGAATGTCCGACGATCCATTCGAAGGCCAGCTTCACCGCCTCGGCGTTCGAGACGCGCGACATCGCGAGCACCGTTCCGGCGAGGAGCGTGGCGAAGCGTTCGGAAGGCGAGGCATCGGTCCGTGGAACCGGCAGACCCACGTTCTCGAGCCCGGCACGGACTCCTTCGGAGCGATACCAGGGAATCTGCGGCCCCACGACCTCCAGCTCAACGGTCGCGGGGCTGGTGCCGAGATCCTCGAACCAGGTGAGCTGCTCGGCGAGAAGATCGAGCTCGACGACGTAGCGTCCCGGCTCGACGGGAGTCCGGAGCTTCAGCTCGAGCCGCTCGCTTTCTTCGGGCCCGAGATCGTGCGGGAGGGCCGTCAGACCGTACTCCCACACGGCGACGTCATCGTCCCTCAGCAGGTGGGCTCCGAGGCGGACGGCTCCCTTGCCGGTTTCCGGTTCACCGGACACGGGCCAGAGCGCCTGGCCCGTGTTCTCCACTCGCGCAAGGATGCTGAACTCGGTGTCGAAGTCGCACGCCGCGGGCGCCGCCTCGATCGTCACGCGGCCCGCGAGCTGGCTGAGGATGGGACGCTCCGCCGCACCCTCGCGCTTCCGGCAGACGAGCACCGCCCGGTCGCCGTGAACGGAGAAGATGGAGACGTCCTCGAAGCCCACGTTGCGGAGCAGAGCCTCCATCGCCTTCGGGCTCGGCAGGAACCAGTTGTAGACCGGCTCCTTGGCATCCGCGGCGTTGTCGATGTAGGCCATCGGATGAAGGACCATGTTCTGCGTGGAGCCGGGGTAGGTCGCCTCGCCCACGAAGGCGTCGGACATCAGGATCGCCGTTTCCAGGACGAGCAGCTCGCGCGTGATCTGGAACAGGTTCTCGAGAGCGAGCACGAGGTGCTTGAGGTGATACACGAGTCCGAGGGCGAGGGTGACGTCGAAGACGCCGACGGTGCGGGGCGTGAGGTCGTAGACCGACATGCGCCGGAACTCGATGTCCAGCCCCAGCGCACGCCGCACGAACTGAGCCTGCCTCACCTGATACCGCTGCGCGTCGACGCCCAGCACCCGCGCCGCGTTCCGCCGCTTGGCCTCGACCGAGTAGAAACCGCCGTTGCACCCGATGTCGATGACACTCTTGCCGGTGAGGTCGTCCGGCAGACAGTGACGGATGTAATCCCACGTGGGGAGCGGGTGGTCCACGTGCTCGCCGGAAGCGCTCGCCGTCTTCGTCCTGATCCCGTGACCCAGGTCGATCTGATGGAACCACGGCCTTAGCCGCTCGACCCCCGCCTCGATTTCTTCTGGCGTCATCCGCCCTCCGTCGTTCGTGGAAATTGGTGTGTCGAGCGCGTCAGCTCCCACGCAGCTCGTCGCTCCAGAGCAGCTCGCGGAGGAAGCCGCCGCGCGTCAGTCGCTGCTCCGACAGGAGGCGTCCGTAATACATCGCTCCCTCCGCATCCGGAGGGCGCTGAAAAAGAGTCTCGTAGACCTGGGAGACGACGTCTGCGTCCGACGCGGAGGCCGTGCGGTGAAACAGCACCTCGGCGACGAACGCTTCGCCGCGAAACGATTCACCGCGCCGGTGCGGCGCTGAATCCGCGCAGCCCGTCGCGGCTCGGAGCCGATCCTGAGTCGCACGTTTCGGCGGGCCGGGAGGCACTCGCTGGCGGCCCAGGAGCCGCAGCGTGAGCGCGCGACGGATCGCCGGCTCCTTGCGCGCGGCCAGCTCCGCGTATTCGGCGACCCGGAGATCCTTGTCCTCAGCCGGATCTACGCAGGAGACGAGCTGCTCTACGAACGCCTCGAACGGCAGCTGAGCGAACGAATCCAGAAGGAAAGCGCAGAGGGATTGCGTGGTCGATTCCTTCGGAAGCGCGTCCCCGAACCGCTGGCGAAGAGAGAGGGCGATGGACCACTCCGGCTGAGCGAACGGACGCAGCAGCGACCGGCATTCGATTCCCGTGAGGATCGTGTCGAGGAGGGCACCGTGATCCTCGAAATTCCGGTCCAGGATCTCCGTGTGGTAGCGGAGCCCGGGCTCTTCGGGAGCCCGAAAAAGCAGCAAGCCGTACAGCGCCTTCACGTAGTCGCGGTTCGAGCCACGGGCCAGCTGGGCGACGCGGCCGCGCAGGGCCTCGCGCACGCTCGTTTCCCTCCGGAGGATGGCATCCACGGCCGCCGGCGACGATCCGACCTCGGCCGCCTCGAGGAGCGCAGCGACCGATTGCGCGTCGATGGACGACGGAAAGACGTGCGGATTCTGATCCGAGGATCCGGGTGCCTTGCCGGTGAGGCGGTAATAGTGAGTGTCTTCGCCCCACTCTTCGACCACGCTCAACCCGACGCGTTCGACCAGCTGCCGGATGCTCGAGCGCGAGAAGACGACGCCGTCGTAGGTGTCGTGCTTCCACGCGCCCCGTTCCTGCCAGCGTCCGTCCACCTGAAATCGCAGCACACCTCCCGGACGAAGCACGCGGGCCGCGTCGCGGAGATAAGCCTCGATCGGCTCGACGGCGGGGATGTGCTGGAAGACGATGTAGGAATAGATGAAGTCGACCGAGCGGGACGGCTCTCCGAGACCCCCCTCCGTCAGGAGCACCGAGATGTTCGGGTAGGCCTTGCAGTACTCGCGGGCCTTCTCGATCATCGTGGGCGCGATGTCGACCCCGATCACGCGGCCCGCCCGCGTCGAGAGGGGCGCCAGCAGCCGCCCGACGCCGCATCCGATCTCGAGAGCGACTGATTCCTCTCCCAGCGCCAGGCCGTCGAGGATGACCTCGTTGAGGTCGTGCAGCCCCGACGCGCTGAACGCCTCGTCCGAATCGGCGTGTCCGGTCGCGATGTGCAGCCGATGGTTCTCGCGGGCCCGGAGATCCCAGTCTCCCCGCATCTTCTGGACGAGACTCGATCGCTTGCGTGCCCTCGCGAGGACACCCCGGATGACCTTCAGCATGCCCGGAGATTATCAGTGCGAGCGGTCCGGCCCTGCCGGTGCACCTTCCGGCGTATCTCCCCCGCGAGGCCTTCCGAAAACCATCGTTCGGCACCCGTCCGCCAGCGTATTCTCGACTCGTGGAATACCGCTACGGCGAGCTGCCGCTCGAGCTCCTCCAGGCCCTCCTCTCGTACGAGGAGCTGCTCAAGCTCTTCCTTGATCTGGTCACTCGTACGGGGGGAGACGTCGAGAAGGCGATGGCCTGGATGAAGGAGCTACAGCGACGGGGGCTCATCGACCCGAACCTCGACCTGCAAGCTTTCATGGCCGAGCTGCAGAAGCAGGGCATCGTCGGCCAGGACGGCGAGGGGAAGATCGGGCTGCTGGGCCCGGGCGAGCGTCGCATCCGCCGCGCGGCCCTCGAGGAGATCTTCTCGTCGCTCTCGAAATCGGGGGCGGGCTTCCATTCCATCCCGCGCGCGGGCACCGGCACCGAGGTGCTGCCCGAGACACGCGCCTACGAGTTCGGCGACGACCTCTCCCGGCTCGACGGCATCGGCACGGTGGCGAACGCGGCCCGGCGGGACCCGAACGAGCTCGCCCTCCTGCCCGATGATTTCGAGGTCTTCGACGTCGAGCACCAGAGCGCCTGCGCGACAGCCATCGCCATCGACATCTCGCACTCGATGATCCTCTACGGCGAGGATCGCTTCACCCCCGCCAAGAAGGTGGCCCTCGCGCTCACCGAGCTGATCCTCCAGAAATATCCGAAAGACACGATCGACGTCGTGCTCTTCGGTGACGACGCTTCCTCGGTTCCCCTCGACGAGCTGTCGAAGGCGCAGGTGGGGCCTTTTCACACGAACACGAAGGCAGGGCTGGCTCTCTCGCGCGGGCTGCTGCAGAAGCGCCGCTCGCGCAACCGCCAGATCTTCCTCATCACCGACGGCAAGCCTTCGTGCATCCGCGAGGGGGGACGGCTCTACAAGAACCCGTTCGGCCTCGATTTGAAGATCGTGAACCGCACGCTCGAAGAGGCCGAGCGCTGCCGGCGCGACGGCATCCAGCTCACGACGTTCATGATCGCCACGGATCCGTCGCTGGTGGAGTTCGTGGAGACGATGACGCAGGTGGCGCGCGGACGCGCGTATTACGCCTCGCCCACCGACCTCGCCACGTTCGTGTTTCGCGACTACATCCGGAACCGCAAGAAGCTCTTCCGCTGATGCGCGGCGCGTTCGGCCTGCTGGCGGGCGGGGCTCTCGTCCTCGTGCTCCTGACGGTTCTCCTCATGGCCGTTCTGCGGCTTGTCGCCGCGTCGAGGCGCCGCACGTTTCTTCCCGCGCTCGGGCCGATCGTGCGCATCGCCACGCCGTGCGGGGTCGCCGTGGGCCAGGCCTCCGTGCCGGGGACCGTGGGGCTCACCCCCGAGGCGCTCGTATGGGACGCGCCCTTTGGGCTCTCGGGAAGCGTGCCGCTCGGTCACATCAAGCGGCTCGAGACGGACGCCGCTCTCGCGTCGGGCCGCGGCTTCCTCCGTGCGCGCGCTCTCCGCGTGACGCTCGAGAACGGACGCGTGCACGAGTTCGTGCTCTCGAAGGGGCACGAGTGGGAATGGCGGCAGGCGCTGGGCGAGTGGGTGGGGCAGCAGATCCGGGCCAGCCTGCCGCGCTAGGATTTTAAAGTCCCGTCGCTCCCGGCAGGAACGCCACGGTGCGCTTGGCCAGGCTGGCCGGAAGCCCACGCTCGATGCTCTCCCTCACCTCTTCGGGGCGCGTGCGCAGCGTGATGTGCGTCAGCACCAGCACCTCGTTCTGGAAGAGGTCCGCGTGCTCGGCGATCTCGTCGAGGTGGAGGTGACCCCAGTCCTTCGAGCGGCCGCGGTCGCGCTCCTCGACGAACGAGCACTCGAGCAGCAGCACCTTCGCCTGCCAGACCTCGGGGGGCGCGAGCGTGAAGACGCCGCGGGCCGTATCGCCGCAGAAGGCAATGAGGGGACGCCACACGGTCTCCTTCACGCGCTCGCCCGCGCGGGCCGCCATGCGGATCTCCGCCTCGCTCCTGCCCCGAAACTCGGGCCGCGCATGGCTGAAGCTCTGAGAGACGCAGAAGCCGAGCGTGGGGATGCGGTGATCCACGCGGAACGCCGACACGGATAGGTCCCGCCGGATCGCCACCGACTCACCCGGTGCGATGGCCTCGACGCGCGCGTCGTAGCGCACCCCCTCCAGCTCCTCGTGCAGCGCCACGATGCGGCGCCAGCGATCGACCGCGGAGGGGTCCGTGCGCACGACGCCTCCGGGCAGGCGCGAGAGACGCCGCTGCGAGAACCAGTACGGCAGGCCGGCGGCGTGGTCGAGGTGGGCGTGCGAGAGAAAGATGTTCGAGACCGGAACGAGGTCCGACGGCGTGCGCCCCAGGTCGAACGCGCAGCCGAGCGAGGGAAGCGAAAAGTAAGTCTCGCGGCCCGCGACCGACACGCCGGACACCGGCACGCCGGCGAAAGTCGCCTCGATGCGTTCCTCTCGCGCAGCGCTCATCCCGCCGGCAGGATACGTCGATCGGGCGGGGGCGAGCGGCCTATACTGTTTCGTCCGAAGTCCGCGACCAGCAGGCGCAGGGGAGGCCCAAGACCCGATGGTTCTCTTCAATCATTCCACGCGAGAGCTGACGGCCAAGATCGTCTACTACGGCCCGGGGCTCTGCGGAAAGACGACGAACCTGCGGGTGCTGCACGAGCGGCTCGAGAAGGGGACGGCCGGCCGCCTCCTCTCGCTGGCCACCGCGCAGGACCGGACCATCTACTTCGACCTCCTCCCCGTCGAGCTGGGGAACATCAAGGGCTACACGGTGCGTTTCCAGCTCTGCACGGTGCCGGGGCAGGTCTTCTACAACGAGACACGGAAGCTCGTGCTGCGCGGCGTGGACGGCCTCGTCTTCGTCGTCGACTCCCAGTGGTCGATGCTCTCGCACGACCTCGAGTCGTTCCAGAATCTGAAAGAGAACCTGCGGGAGGCCGACGTCTCCTTCGAGTCGCTGCCGCTCGTCATTCAATACAACAAGCGCGACCTGCCGGGCGTTCTCTCGGTCGACGCGCTCCAGGAGGCCCTCGGCTTCCAGGCCTATCCGTT
>JBDSFL010000632.1:0-5145 GCA_039919545.1 Thermoanaerobaculia bacterium
AGGCTTCGGCCAGCGAGAGGATCTGCACGGACAAGGAAATTTCCCGGCCCGACAGACCGTCGGGATAGCCCGAGCCGTCCAGCCGTTCGTGGTGCCGGTGCACGAGCGAACGGAGCCCTTCGAGGCCGGGAATTCCGCGGAGCAGCTCCGCGCCGATCACCGGGTGCGACCGGAGCTGGGCGGTCTCTTCCCGCGTGAGAGGCGTGCGCTTCAGCAACACCCCGTCCGACATCGCGAAAAAGCCGATGTCGTGAATTTGCGCGGCGCGGCCGATCCGGTCAGCGTCGGCAGCGGTCATCCCCGTCTGTGCCGCGATCGTGAGCGTGAGGTCGGCGACACGCTGGGAGTGCCCGGGCGCGGGCTCTTCATCGCGCTGCTCGTGCGCATCCACCAGCCGCACGAGGACGTGGCTGATGTTCGCCGCTTCGGCGCGGAGCAGCGAGACGTTGCTCAGGAGACGGAGCCGGGCCCTGAGCTGCGCCCGCGAGGCCGGCCAGGCCAGCGTGTCCTCGGCTCCCGCGCGCAGCGCTTCGTCGACCGTGCCCGGCGCGTGCGCGTCGTACAGCGCGAGAAGGCCCGCCCGTCCGTGCTCCGTGCTCTCGCTCTGCGCTCTCAGGAACGCGAGCCCCGGCCCGGAATCGCCCAGGAGAGAAACCACGATCACATTTGCCGACACGAGGTGGAGCCCCGACGAGGCGGCCGTCGCCCCAGCGAGGTCGGGCGCCAGCACGCGCAGCTGCTCATTTTCCAGAGCCAATTTCAGGACAGCCCGACGCCCGGGCTCAGGCTCCACGAGGAGCACGACCAACGAACTGGGCATCGAACCGAGTATAGACTCGGGTCACCCGCTGCCTGCGGTATCCGCATGAAGTCAGTCCCGAAGATCGCCGTCATCGACGATGACCCCGGAGTCGTCGAGCTCATCCGCTCGGTCGTCGAGAACGAGGGATGGCTGCTCGACGGGTTCGAAGACGGACAGCAATTCCTGGATCGCGCCGATCTCGATTTCTACGACGTGATCCTCACCGACCTGCAGCTGCCGGGCCTCAGCGGGCTCGATCTGCTGCGCGAGATCCAGGACAAGACGCGCAAGCCCCGGGTCGTCATCATCACCGGCCACGCGTCGGTGCCGTCCGCCGTCACCTCCATGAAAGAGGGCGCGGTGGATTACCTCGTGAAGCCGTTTGCGGTCGATCAGCTCGTCGCGCTGCTCAAGCGCCTCACCCTGGGGCCCCGGAGCGCGGGTTCCGAGCCCGGAGCTCCGTCGGACCGGGAATACGCGGTCGGACGGTCGCCCGCCTGGCTGGAGCTGCTCGAGAAAGCGCGGCGCGTCGCCGAGCGTCCCGCTACCGTCCTGATCCGCGGCGAGACCGGCACCGGCAAGGAGGTTCTCGCCCGCTACATCTCGTCTTTCGGGCCGCGCGCGGGAAAGCCGTGTGTCACGCTCAACTGCGCCACGCTGCCGGAGCACCTGATCGAGAGCGAGCTGTTCGGCCACGTCCGGGGAGCCTTCACGGGCGCCACGCTCCCCCGCCGCGGCCTGTTCGAGGAGGCCAACGGCGGGACGCTGTTTCTCGACGAGGTCGGCACTCTGCCGCTCCAGGCCCAGGCCAAGCTCCTCCGGGCGATCGAGGAGCATCAGGTACGGAAGGTGGGCGAGAACAAGAGCATGCCGGTCGACGCGCGGATTCTCGCCGCCACGAACCTCGACCTCGAGGCCGCCATGGCGCGCCGCGAGTTTCGCGAGGACCTCTACTTCCGCATCTCCGTCGTGACTCTGTGGATTCCGCCCCTGCGCGAGCGAACGGAAGACATCCCGATGCTGGCCACGCACTTCCTGGAGCAGTTCGCCGGGAAGCACGAAGCCACGAAGCGCCTGTCCGCTTCGGCGCTGGATTTCTTGAGCCGATATTCGTTTCCCGGCAACGTTCGCGAGCTCAAGCACGCGCTGGAGCAGGCGTGCGCCTTCTCCTCGGATCCGGAGCTTCACCCCCGCGACTTTCCCTTCCTTTCAGCGCGGGCGCAGCTCATGCCTTCCGGCCCTGTCCTGCTGCGCGACGTCGGGGGTCCGAGGAGCGTGACGCCCGAGCTCCTGAAAGAGGCGCTCGCGAGGACGAACGGAAACCGCATCGAAGCGGCTCGCCACCTCGGCATCAGCCGCTCCACGCTATACCGTCTGATGGGCAAGTCGAGCGAAGCGGCCGGTCCCGAGATCGACGCCTCGCTCACGCGCCCGGCCTGATCGGGGCCTTCCGGCCGCAGGCGCTCGCGCTTGGCGTGAGCAGCCGGTGCGCTCACGGCGTTCTCGGCCATTCCTGACACGTCCGCTGAGACGCGCGCCGGCACAGCTCGACACAGACCCTCACAAATCGGACCTGGCGGTTTCCCTCAGGAACCCTCAGCGGAGCGCCGTGTCGCCGTCCGGCATACGCATTGCGATGGAGCTCATGAAGGGAAAAAACAAAGCGCCCGCTGAACCTCGAGGTTCGCGCGGCGACGTGGTTCCGAACGATGGGAAACGACACGAACGAACCGGGAACGATCCCGCAACCCCGTGCTCACGCACACAACTGAATGAAAAGGAATCGATCATGAACAGCAACCTGAAGTCCTATGCCGTCGCCGCCTCCCTCGCCGCCCTCGTCTCCTTTGCTCCCGCGTCGTTCGCCGCCGGGAGCGCCTCGGCCGACCTCACCGTGACGGCTTCCGTCGCCGACAACTGCCTCATCTCGACGTCCGCGGTCGCCTTCGGCGCGTACGATCCGATCGGCGCGAATCTCTCCGCGCCCAAGGACGGCACGGGAAGCGTCAGCATCACCTGCACCCAGGGCGCGGTGACGAACGTGGAGCTCGGCCTCGGGTTGAACGGAACGTCGCGGATGATGGACAACGGCGTGACCGCCACCAAGCTCGGTTACGACCTCTTCCAGGACGCACCTGGCGGCACGGTGTGGGGCACGACCACTGATGCTCTCGATACGGGCACCGCGCCCAGCGCGGCTCTGCGGGCGTTCACGATCTACGGACAGATTCCCGCGGGACAGGCCGTCACGAAGGGCAGCTACGCCGACACCGTCGTCGCAACCGTCAACTTCTGAATCGGCATCGGAACGGCGACGTGGCGAATCAGGACATGAAGCACCTCATCCGCCACCTCGTCGCGACCGGTGCGCTCGGTCTGGCCCTCTGCCAGGCCGGGCCGGCCCCGGCGTCGACGCTCGCCGTGAGTCCCGTCAACATCTTCCTCTCCGCCAAGAAGCCCAGCGCCCTCCTCACCATCGCCAACAATGGCGACGAGGATCTGAGCATCGAGGTGGGCGTCTTCTCCTGGAGCGAGGGTCGGGACGGCGCGATGGGTCTCGTCCCCAGCGACGACATCGTCGTGTTTCCCCTTCTCACCGCGATTCCGGCGCACGGCGAGCGCCGCGTGCGCATCGGCCTGCCGACGCGCGCTCCGATCGAGGTCGAAACCACTTTCCGCGTCTTCTTCGAGGAGCAGGCCTCCTCCGAGGCGACCGTCGAGCCGGGCAAGATTCGCCTCCGCGCTCGCTTCGGCGTGCCGGTCTTCGTGCAGCCAGCCCGTCCGCGCGGGGCCGCGGTGCTGGAGAGCGAAGGAATCAGGGGCGGGCATCTGCGATTCAATGTCGGCAATACGGGCAACGCCCACGTGCGGCTGCAATCCGTTTTGGTCAAAGGGCTGGGAGCCAAGGGCGAACCCCTCTTCACCCGACAGCTACGCGGCTGGTACCTGCTGGCCGGCGGGCTGAGAGACTACGACCTGGCGCTTTCGCGCGGCGAATGCGGAGCCCCGACGATCCTCATCGAGGCCCGGACCGAGACGGGGCTCGCCGCGGGACGCGTCGCGAGCCAGCCTGGCGCGTGCGCGCCATGAAGCTCGCCTCCCTCGTCGCGGGCCTGCTCTGCATCCCTCTGAGCGCGTTCGGCTCGGTGAAGCGCGCGATCCTGCCGCTGAGAGTCAACAGCGTCGAGCAAGGGGAGGTGTCGGCGCTACTCGACGGCGTCGACGTTCTCCTCCCCTTGGCCGAGCTCGAGCGAGCGGGCCTCGGCGCCATCGAGGGTGCGCGGTGCGAGGTCGGAGGCGAATCGTTCGTCTCCCTGGCCTCGCTCTCGCCCGACGTGTCGTTCACGCTGGACGAGTCCGACCTGACTCTCCGCATGAAGGTGCGGCCGCGACTCCTGAAATCTTCGATCCACGATCTCAGAAACGGGCGGCCCACCGGGATCGTCTACACGAAAGACACGAGCGCGTTCCTGAACTACGCCGCGACGCTGAATACCTCGGGCAGCGCCACGGGCTTCGGAGAGGCGGGTGTCAGCTTGAACGGAAACCTCCTCTACGGAAGCGTGGCGCGACGAGCCGACGGCTCCTTCATCCGCGGGCTGACGAACTTCACGATCGACGATCGCGGGCGTCTGAACCGGTGGGTGCTGGGCGACACCTTCGTGCAGGGAGGAGGGCTCTCGGGTAGCGCCTTCCTCGCGGGGATCAGCGTATCGAAGGACTTCGGACTCGACCCGTACTTCTACCGCTATCCCGGCATGGGCGTCACCGGCGCCGTGCTCACCCCCACTCGCGCGGAGATCTATGTCAACGGAGCCCTCGTCAAGACGCAGGACCTCGCCCCCGGCACGTTCGATCTGACCAATCTCCCCGTGCAATCGGGCAATGGAGCGACGCGGGTCGTCCTGCGCGACGCCTTCGGCCAGGAGCGCGTCCTGGCATCTCCCTACTATCTGTCGACGCGTCTGCTGGCACCAGGCTTGTCGCAGTACAGCTACAACGTGGGCCTGGTTCGCGAAGACGTGGCAGGCAGCAGCTTCCGCTACGGACGGCTCGCCTTTCTCGGAACCCACCGTCTCGGACTCTCCAGCAATGTCACCGGAGCGCTCCACGCCGAGGCGGCGAATGGCCTGATCAGCGGCGGACCGACGCTCGCGGCGAGCCTGGGCGTGGGCGAGCTCGAGCTATCGGCGGCGGGTAGCCGTGACGCCGGGTCCGCGGGCTGGTCCGCATCGGTCGCGTACGCCTACCTCGCCCGCCCGTTCGGCGTCGGTGTCCTGGTCCGAGCGATGAGCGACCGCTACGCGAACGTGAGCCTTTCCTCGTCCGCCGACCGCCCCACC
>JBDSFL010000635.1:0-12198 GCA_039919545.1 Thermoanaerobaculia bacterium
GTGGCAGGTTGCGCAGAATTCCGGCGTGCGCATGAAGGGCTTCATGAAGGTCTGCCGATGGAGCGAGGGCTCCATGCGGATGAGCAGCTTGTTCACTTCCTTCAGCGCCTTGCTCCGGGTGAAGGCGAAGGGATACTGCTTGGCCTCCTCCACCACGTAGCCTCCGTTGCCGCGCACGTCCTTCACCTCGGTGATGGAGTGACAGGCCATGCACGTGAGGCCCTGCTGGGCCTCGAACTGGTCGTACGAGAACGTGGCCATGGTGGCCTTCCCCATCTGGCCCGTGAAGAGCACCGCCGGGTCGTGGCACCCGGCGCACCACTTCGTCTTCTCGCGCCCCACCTGGTCGGCCATCAGCTCCACGGAGCGGCGGTAGAACGGGTTGTTGAACGAGGAGAAGCGGTGCGCGGATTTCTCCCAGCGCGCGAACGAATCCGGATGGCACTCGGCACAGTAGGCGTTGGCTGCGAACTTCTTCCCGTCGAGCAGCCCCTGATCGAACGTCTCGGCCGACGAGAGGAAGAACTGCGTGTCGCCGTTGCGGTTGACGATGCGCCGCGGCGGCTTCTCCAGCTTGTGCATCACGCCCATCGCGAGCAGGAAGGCCGCCACCGCGCCCCCCCACTGCAGGAGGCGCTTGAAGTGGAGCTTGTGCACCGCGGCACGCCGATGGAGGACGAAGGCCACGAGGGCCAGAGGAATGGCCGCCACGTGCGCCGCGTACACCACGCGATTGGTGAGCGTGGACCCCTTCAGCGCCATGAAGATGCCGCTGCCGATGCAGACGAGCGCCAGCGTGAGGATCGAGAGCCCCGCGATCTTCGCCTTCCTGTTCTTGATGAAGAACATGCGCGGCCCGTGCGTGAGCGCGAAGACGAGGAAGGGGGCGGCGATCAAGGTGCCGAGCCCCAGGTGCATCAGCAGCATGGCCATGAAGAAGCTCGAGTACTTCGTGAACGCCACGAGGTAGATCGAGTTCGCCGCCATGAGGCCGAGCGGAACGAGGAGGATGGTGTAGAGGCGTCTCTGCCACGGGAGCAGGACTCCCTTGCCGCGAACCGAGGCTTCGGTTTGATTGGCGTGCATGGCGCGGCTCTCCGAGGAGAAATCTAGCAGATCGCGAGGTGAGGCCTGGAATGCACGATCGATTCTCGGCCGCGAGATCAGCTTCCCTGGAAAGAAATTCCGGGCTGATAGGCTCGATTCCCGTCTTTTGGTACAGTCTGTGCAGCACTGCTTGCGCTCACGGTCTCCGACCTGAGCCATCAGACCAAAAGGAGATCATGATGCCCACACCGAAAACGGATGCCCCGAAGAGTGCCGCCGCGAAGCCAGCGGCCAAGCCCAACCAGGGCCTGATGAAGGCCGTCCAGCCCAGCGCCCAGCTCGCGGAAGTCGTCGGCAGCACACCGATGCCCCGGACCGAGGTCACCAAGAAGGTGTGGGACTACATCAAGAAGAACGGTCTCCAGGACGCCGCCAACAGGCGGATGATCAATGCCGACGCCAAGCTCAAGCCGATCTTCGACGGCAAGGCTCAGGTGTCGATGTTCGAGATGACCAAGCTCATCAGCAACCACCTGAAGTAAGCGCCCCGAGCGCGCGCTGGCGGGCCCTCTCCGCCAGCGTCCGTTCCCTGGCCCATCAGCCAGGGGATCGTCGACCGGTCAGCTCCACTGAAGATCGTAGAGACACATGCTATCGCCCCGGCAGTGGCACTTCGTCTCCACGACCTTCGGCTCGCGGCCGCCATGCCGCAGCACCGCCTCGAGAAAGAAGCCCACGGCGCTCGAGCAGAAGACCGGGCTGTAACAGAGGTAATCCGTGTAGGTCATCTGCGCGCCGGTGGCGGTCTTCGTGAAGACCACCTTGCCGTATTTCTGATACTGCTCGTGGAAAGCGGCGATGGCCGCGAGGAACTTGGTGAGCTCCTTGTTGTCCAGCACGCGGTAAACCGTGCCGATGCCGTGCTCGGCCGAAGCGGCTCCCACCAGGGCGAGGATGTGGGGCCAGCGATCCTTGAAGTGTTCATGGATGGCGCGGTCGTACTCGACGAGCGAAGCGAACTCGCACCAGCTGCCGGCCAGCGGCGTGGTCGCGTATTTCAAAGTCTTCGGGGAAAGATTCGCGAGGACCTTCTGGAGCTCGACGGCGCCGAACTGATCGGTCAGGAACTTCTGGCGTCCCGCGAACATCACGCCCTTGACCACGCAGAGCTCGGGCTTCCCCTCGTCGACCAGCTTCTCACGGCCGGCGAGATTCGGAAGAGGGCCGGGGGGCCCCGGTCGCTGGAGAAGCAGGGACATCGAGGCTCCTTCGAGCGCCAATCATAGCCTTTCGAAAGGCACCGCCCGTCAGAGCCAGCCCTTCTCTCGCGCGCGCCGCGCGGCCTCGATGCGGTTCGACGCGCCCAGCTTGCTGATGGCATCCGAGAGGTAGTTCCGGACGGTTCCTTCGGTCAGCCCCAGCGCGACGGCGATGTCCGGTCCCGCCGATCCCTCCCCCGCCATGCGGAGCACCTGCCGCTCGCGGTCGGTCAAGGGATCGGCATCGCCCCACGCCTCCTGCGCCAGCTCGGGATCGATCACACGCCCGCCGAGATGGACGCGCCGCACCGCGTTGGCCAGCTGCTCGGAAGGAGCGTCCTTCAGCAGATATCCCGTGGCGCCCGCATCGAGCGCGCGCCTCAGATAGCCGCTCCGCGCGAACGTCGTCAGGATGACGACGCGCGTCGCCGGCCAGCTCTTGCGAACCGCGGCGGCCAGCTCCAGCCCGCTCATCTTCGGCATCTCGATGTCGGTGAGAAGGACGTGGGGAAAGTGGCGCGCGCAGAGCGCGAGCGCCTCCTCGCCGTCGCCTGCGCTCGCCACCACCTCGATGTCTCCCTGGGTTTCCAGCAGCGCGGAGAGGGCCCCGCGGACCATCGCCTGATCCTCGGCCAGGACCAGACGGATCACGCGGGCTCTCCCGATCGGGCGTCGATGAGAGGAAATCGGGACACGGCATCGGCCTCGGCGCCGCCGCCGGAAACGGCCGTGAGAGGAAACGAAAGCGTCAGCCGCGTACCCGTCGTCCCCTCGCGGTGGAACACCCCGCCCGATGCTTCCACGCGCTCGCGCATCCCACGCAGGCCCGAGCCCTCCGGCGCGGCGCCTCCCTGTCCGTCGTCCTCGATCGTGAGCCGGAACGCCGCCGCGCTGCGGTCCAGCCGCACGGCGCACGTCCGGGCCTGAGCGTGGCGCACGACGTTCGTGGCCGCTTCCCGCAGCGCCAGCGCGAGCACCGTCTCGAGCGCGGGAGGGAACGTCAGCCGCTCGGGGAACGTGGAGGTGAATTCCACGCCGGCGCTGCGCAGCATCTCGCCGGCTCGGGCGACCTCGCCCTGCAGGCCGCCCGAGCGATACCCGGTCACGGCGCTGCGCACCTCGGCCAGCGCCTCGCGCGAGATTCGCTCCACGTCGCGGATCTCGTCGCGCGCGCGGGCGGGATCCTTCTCCCAGAGCTTGGCGGCCAGCTCGGACTTCAGGACGATGACGGAGAGCGTGTGGCCGAGCAGGTCGTGAAGGTCGCGCGCGATGCGCTCGCGTTCGGCCACCTTGGCCAGGTGCTCGATCTCGTCGTGCGCGCGCCGGAGCCGCTCGTTCCCGCGATGGACCTCCGAAAAGTGAATGTTCACGGCGCCGATCAGCGCCGTGAACACCATCGGCCAGATCCATTGCGTCATCGGAAAGTGCAGGGCCCACGCCTGCGCGCCCGCGACGAGGAGGATGAAGACGACGACCGCGGTCGCCGCGCGCGGGCGCCCCGTCCCGCCCGCGAACGAGGCCGCGTAGATGAAGAACGCCCCGGCGCCCGGGTTCCAGGGCTCGAAGGCGAGGCCGAGCGCGACCAGCGCGCCGAGGAGGACGAGAAGGCGCGCGCCCTTCTCCCAGAAAGCCCGGAAATAGAGGACCAGAAAGAACGCCGCGGCCAGCACGGTCGCCCCGCGCTCGGTCGGCGAGGTCGCCGTCAGGAACGGGCCGAGCGCGAACGGAACGACGTACACGAGCCACAGATAGGGCGTGAAGCCGAGCTCCTTGCGATCGGGGACGAGGCGAAACATGTGAGCGGATTCTCTCAGGGTCTCTCGTGAGGCAGGACCCTCAGCCGTACGTCTTCCCCTCGTCCTTGCGAAACGCCGCGAAGGCCACGAGAAGGAACAGGGCCGTGAAGCCCGCCAGGGCCGCGACGTGCTGGAGCACAGACCCTCCCATCGCCCCGCGGCTCACCACCGACAGGGCGAGCTGCGCGAGATGGTACGGCGGCAGGAACGGGGCGAGCCCCTGGAAGAAGCGAGGCAGAGCCTCGAGCGGAATCCAGAGACCCGACGCGAACGCGAGCGGCAGGTGAATCAGGTTGACGACGGCCGGAGCGGAGTTCGGCCCCGCCAGATAGCCGACGATCAATCCGAGCGCGCAGAAAGGAATCGCGCCGAGAAGCAGCACGAGCAGCAGCAGGGGCCAGGCCGCGGGCGCGAGCCTCACCCCGGCGAAGAGGAAGCCGAGCGAAAAGAGCAGCACCGCGATGATCCCGCTGAACAGCACGGCGAGCGCGATCTTCGCGGTGAAGTAGGCGCCGAGGGGCATCGGCGTCGTGCGCTTCACCTGCATCCATCCCTGTCCGCGCTCGACCGCAACCCCGGCGCCGAGACCGAACAGCGACGCACCCATCACGCCGAAGGTGCCGTAGCTCGCGATGAGGTACGTCGCGAGGTTCACGGCGCCCGCCATCTTGCCGTTGCCGAATCCGATGCCGAAGAAGACATAGAACACGAGCGGAAACGCGATCGTTGGAACGACGTATGCGGGGAGACGGAGAGTCTTCAGGAGCTCGTACTTGGTCTCGAGCCAGTAGATCCGGGGAAGGTCGCGGACCACGGATGCGACGGATGCGCTCATCAGGCCACCTCTCTCGTGCGGTTTTCGGAAGGATCGGTCAGGGCGAGGAACGCCTCCTCGAGGCCGGCGCCGGTCACCTCGAGATCCCGTGTCTCGGGATCCCGCGAAAGCAACGCTGCGATCGTCGACTCCGCCGAGCCCGAGAGGATCTCGACCGATGAGCGCGATCCGGAGCCGGAGGTGCTGACGGCCGTGGCTGCCGAGACGGAGGTGACGCCGGGCAGCGTGAGCAGCGTCTCGCGGGAGAGCCGTGTGCTGCAGCGGATCTTCCTTCCCGAACAGCGCGCCTTGATCTCGGTGGGGCTTCCCTGCGCCACGATGATCCCGTGGTCGATCACCACGATGCGCTCGGCGAGAGCATCGGCCTCTTCGAGGTGATGCGTGGTCAGGAGCACCGATTTTCCCCGCCCGATGAAGAGCCGGATCTGCTCCCACAGCGCACGGCGGGCGCCGACGTCGAGTCCGACCGTCGGCTCGTCGAGCACGAGGAGATCCGGATCCCCGCACAGCGCCAGCGCGAAGAGCACCCGCTGCTTCTGTCCGCCGGAGAGCTCGCCGAACGGACGCTCGGCGAGGCCCTCGAGCCCCGCCATCGCGACGACCCGCGAGAGAGGAAGCGGCGCCGGGTAATACGCCGAGAAGAGATCGATGTGCTCGCGTACCTTCAGCGTCTCGGGAACCTTGCCGACCTGGAGCATCGCGCCGGTCCGGACGCGGTTGACCGGCTCGCGCGGGTCCTTCCCGAAGACGAGCACGCGCCCCGCGCTCACCGTCGCGAGCCCGAGCAGCATCCGCACGGCGGTCGTCTTCCCCGCCCCGTTGGGACCGAGCAGCGCGACGAGCTCGCCTGGCGCGATCCTGAGATCGAGCGCGGACAGGGCCGGAACGGCCCCGTAGCTCTTCGTCACCTGTTCGAATGAGACCGGGATCTCGGAGTCTCTGGCGGTCGTCGGGAACGTCATGGTCGCGCGCCTCCTGCGTGGCTCCAATATCGGATCCACGAAGAGCCCTGCCCAGGGGAGAACGTCAGGAACGCGAGGTGACGATCGTCAGATGGCGGCAAGATCGCCAGGGCCGGTTCATTTCGAGGGGCGACCCGTGGAGGTCGCGGCAACCCGGCGACGGGTTCGGGACGTGCGCGGTAAGCTCAGCGGCGATGAAAGCCCCGATCGCGGCGCTCCCTTTTTCCGCTCCCCTTCTCGACGAGCCGCATGGTTAGTACGGCTGCCCTGCTGGTGGCGATGCTTCTCGGATCTGTGCCGGGAAAACCCACCACGCCCCCCGCCGCGTCGGACACCAGGGCCACGGGCTGGCCCGACCTTCCCAGGAGCGGCTTCGTTTCGGCCCGCTCGGCCATCAAGCAGGACGTGGACAAGGGAAGCGCGGTCTTCGTGATGAAGGGGGACAAGGGGCCCATCGGCGCGCCGATGAAGATCGCGGTCCCGCAGTACGCGTTCTACCTCGACAGCGAGACGGGAGCGCGCACGCCGGGAATCATCATCCAGGCGGAGGAGTATCGCGAGCTGAAGCTGATCGGGTTTCGCTCGGTCCCGGAAGGAAAGCTTCTCGGGGGAACGCTGAAGGAGTTTCGTCTTCTCGGAACGGCTCGTCCGCGGGCCTCGCTGCTGGCGCCCCCCGCAGCTCCTCGGCGAGCCACTCCGCAGCATCCCTGAGGGCCTCGGCGGGAAGAGCCTCGTCGACCGCCTGAACCCGGTACCACTTGTTCACGATGTTCTCCCGCCCGGAAGGCCGAGGCGTTTCGCCGGGGCCGAGCGGCTGCAGGACGAGCATGCGATGCGCGACCGCGGTGCGCGCCACGAGCCGGCTCCCTTCGAGAAGCACGATGCCGATCGGCGCGCCGCGGCATTCGCGCCGGGTCTGCAGGAAGCGGCGCGCGGCATCGATCCACGCCGCGTCCGTCCCCGTCCCTGCTTCCAAGGGAAGCTCGAGGGTCAGGGTCACGAGCCCGCGCTCGCCGAAGGGCTCGAGCTGCGCGGTCCTGAGCGCGTCGCCGTGCCGCGTCACGATCACGACGCCGGGCCGTCCCTCGACGACGCGAACCGGGCGGCGCCGATCGGGATAGACGGAGCCGGGACGAAGCGGCGCAAAGAGGCGCGGCAGACGCTCTTTCGCGTGCATCGCTCCGATGCGGACCGACGAGGTCTCGAGCCAGACGCCTTGCGCGCACGAGACGGTGAAACACAGGAGCAAGCCCACCAGCGTGATCAACGAAAGCCTCTCGGCGGATCGCCGCTGCGTCGCATCCGCCATCATCCGTTCCCCTCCAGCCGCGCGCGAAAGCTCGGTCCGACCGCCAGCCGCGTTCCGTCCTTCAGGACGACGACGTGCTCGTCCTTCGTCCAGGGCTTCAGAGCCTTCACCCGCGCGAGATTGACGATCGCCGTTCTCCGGATGCGCACGAAGCGCTCCGGATCGAGCCGCTCCTCGATTGCGCCCAGCGTCTCACGGATCAGATGCGTCTCCTTGCCGACGTGCAGCGCGACGTAGTTCGCCTGCGCCTCGATCCAGTCGACGTCGGCGACCTCCACGAAGACGCCCGCTCCCGAGGAGCGGACGAGGAGACGATCGGGGTACGACGCGCGGCCGCGCCCGTGCGCGAGGAGCGCCGCCAGGCGGCCTGCGATTTCTGCGGTCCCATCGTCCGTGCGCCGCCGCACCCGCTGCACCGCGCGCGCGAGCCGCTCGCGATCGAAGGGCTTGAGCACGTAGTCGACGGCCTCGTCGTCGAAGGCCTTCACCGCGAACTCGTCGTACGCGGTGACGAAGACGACCGCCGGCATCCCCTTCGGGCCGACCCTCTCGATCACTTCGAGGCCGGTGAGCCCCGGCATGGCGATGTCGAGGAGCACGAGATCGACGCCCCCCTCGAGGATTCGTTTGACCGCCTCCTCGCCGTCGGCGCATTCCCCCACGATCGAAACGTCGCGCTCGCTCGCGAGGAATCGGCGCAGCTTCCGGCGCGCCAGCGGCTCGTCGTCGACGATGAGCGTGCGCAACGTGTGCAATGCGCGCAAGGTCATGCGCGACCGCCGGCCCCGGTGCGATAGGGGATCCGGATCTCGGCCCGCACGCGCCCCGCGACGTCGGCGAGCGAGAGCGAGCCGCCGAGCGCCGTCACCCGCGCCTCGCTGTTGGAGAGCCCCACGCCGGCCACGCGCCCTTTCAAAAGCGGCGGGCCGTCGTTCGTCACGGCGATGACGAGGGTGCCGTTCTCGCGCGCGGCCTCGAGGTCGATCCGCCCCGGCAGGCTCCGCTTGGCGATGCCGTGGCGGACCGCGTTCTCGACGAGGGGCTGCAGCAGCAGCGCGGGGACGAGCGCCTCCTCGAGATCGGAGGCGAACCGCCAGGAGACCGCGAGGCGCTCCTCGAAGCGAACCTGCTCGATGCCGAGGTAGCGCTCGGCCAGCGCGCGCTCCTCACGCAGCGTCACCTCCGTGCGGCCCGAGCTCTGGAGCGTGAGGCGCAGAAGCTCGGAGAGCCTGCTGATCATCCGGTCGGCGGTCTCGGGATCTTCGTGCACCAGCGCGCTGATCGCGTTCAGCGTGTTGAAGAGGAAGTGGGGCTGAAGCTGGACGCGCAGCGCCTGGAGCCGCGCTTCGGCGAGTCGTGCCTCCATGTTCGCGGTGCTCACGAACGTCCGGGCGGCCCACTGGATTCCGACGATCGTCCAGTACGTGAGGATCTCGAGGTGCACGTTGCCGAAGATCGACAGCGCGAACTCGCTCCCGGTGCTCTGCGGCTTGTACATCGCAGGGCGAAGCCACCGGAAGGAGGTGAGCTGGCAGAGGACGAGATAGAGCGTGGGAATCAGGAGGCTCGCCGGGACATGGACGCGCAGGCTGCGCTTCCAGCTCAGGGTGTCGAGCGGAAACCGACGCCCCAGCGCGAGGACGACCGGTGTCAGGATCCACCAGTTCACGTAGCAGAGGACGTTCATGGCGACGGGGCGCCACCATTCGATCCGCTCGCCGTAGGCCGCCTTCATGACGATCAGCGACTGCAGGCCGAACACCACGCCGACGAGCATCCAGACGGCGAAGAGCCGGAGCGCTCGTCTCACGACAGACGGAGAGATTTCTGTCACGGCCTCCGGGATGATCCCGTCTTCAGGAGGAGAAGAGCAAGGAGAAGGAGCGGGACGAGCGGCCACCAGCTCGTGTTGCGCGAGAGCTGGAGGAAGCGCCCGAGTTCGAAGACACGCTCCGATTCGTTCACGCTGACCCCCGCCTGGAGGAGCCCGGCCATCGCGCCTCCGGCGATCAACCCCGAGGCCATCAGCACGCCGGGAGACGACTCGGCGTCGCCACCCTCGGAACCCGCACGACCGCCGAGGCGATCGGCCGCGAGTCGGACGAGCCCGCCCACGAAGATGCCGGCCGAGGTCGCGATCGGGAGATAGAGCCCGACCGCGAACGGGAGGACGGCGACGCCCATCAGCTCCATGATCAGCGCGAGAAAGACGCCGCAGAGGACGAGCCCCCAAGGGAGACGCCCGCCGAGCGTGCCGTCGATGATGAGGCGGAAGAGCTGGGCCTTGGGAGCGTCGTACTTCTCCTTGCGGGTGACGTCGTACACGGCTCGTCCCTCCGCATCGGCCAGCACCTCGCCACCCGGCGTCGTCACGAGGCGGTAGGGCTTGTGATCGAGCCCCGTCTCGATGGGCGCATTCGCGGGGACGGCCACGGTGAGCGGAGCCGAAACGGGACGGAGCTGATACGGATACGTTCCGCAGACGCCCGGATCGACCTGGAAGACGAGGTTTCCGCTCGCGTCTTGCAGATACGTTCCGCGCGGCGCGGCTGGAGCGCCTCTTTCCTCGCGCACGTCCACCACGCGATGGTCGCGTCCTTCCGGCCCGCGCATCGTCTCGGAGCGCACGACGGCGCCGGTGCCCGGAAAGCTCACGGGCCGAAACGTCGTGTTGCCGCGGTTCAGGAGGAGCAGCGTGAAGCCGATCACGATCGCGCTCGTGACGACGCCGGCGAAGATCGCGATCTGCTGGCTGCGCGGCGTCGCCCCGACGAGGAAGCCCGTCTTGAGATCCTGCGAGGTCGTCCCGCCATTCGAGGCCGCCACGCAGACGAGGGCCGCCGTCGTGAGCGCCATCGCCTTGTACGAGACCCCCGTCCAGCCGATCGCCACGAAGAGCCCGCACACGATGAGGAGCGAGGCGACGGTCATCCCCGAGATCGGGTTGGCCGACGAGCCCATCTCGCCGGTGATGCGGCTCGACACGGTGACGAAGAAGAAGCCGAACAGCACGATGAGCGCCGCCGAAAGAAGATTGATGTGCAGCATCGGCGAGAGCCAGATCGCGAGCGCGCACGCGAGCGAGCCGCCGAGCACGATGGACAGCGGGAGGTCGCGCTCGGTGCGCAGCCGCGTCGCGGACGGCCCGGCCCGGAAGCCCTTCAGCCCTTGCGCGAAGGCCTTGCCGATGGTCGGGATCGATCGGGCCAGCGCCAGGAATCCGCCGGCCGCCACCGCGCCTGCACCGATCGTCAGCAGGTACGCGTTCCGGATCTGCCCCGCGCTCATCGCGGCGATCGGCAGGACGGTCTCGGGGAACATCGGATCGACGCGGCCGTCGCCGAAGATGTGGATGAGCGGCACGAGGACGAGAAACGCGAGGCAGCCCCCCGCCATCATGCTCGAGGCCACGCGCGGTCCGATGATGTAGCCGACGCCCAGCATCGCGGGCGAGACGGAGATCGCGAGCGAGCCCCCCTTCAGCGCGCCTCCGAACGTCACCGCGAAGCTCGCCGCCTCGTCCCAGAGCCGCGCCACGAGGTTGAGCGCGCCGTAGCCGAGGCCGACGAAGAATCCCAGGAAAACCGTCTTCGCGCTCGTCCCCTCCTTCCCCGTCGTCTCGCCGGCCTGCAGCACGTGCGCGCAGGCGGTGCCTTCCGGATACATGAGCCGGCCGTGCTCCTCGACGATGAGCCCCTGCCGGAGCGGGATCATCATCAGCGTGCCGATGAGCCCGCCGAGAAGCGCCACGAGGAGAACGCGCCCCAGCTCCATCGGAAAGGCCATGAGGAGAAGGGACGGCAGTGTGAACGCGACCCCCGCCGCCAGCGACTCGCCTGCCGAGCCCGCGGTCTGCACGATGTTGTTCTCGAGGATCGTCGCATCACGGAGCCGCAGCGTCCGCGCGAGGATGCGAAACATCGTGATCGAGAGGACCGCGATCGGGATCGACGCAGAGACCGTGAGCCCCACCTTCAGGCCGAGGTAGACCGAGGACGCGGCGAAGAGGAGGCCGAGCAGCGAGCCCATCAGCACCGCGCGAAACGTGAGCTCGATCGGTGCGGCCGGGATCGGAACGGGGAGGACCTCGGGTGCGCGCTGCAGAGACATGGGCTCCCTCCCCGTGGAGGATCGCGGGAAGAGTCGATGGGCGGCCGGGCTTGGGATGAACGGGCGCCATGCCGGGACGAACGGCCTCGTTCCAGATTTCGAACGATGACGCCGCGGGCCGGCGTGCTCAGCCGGCAGCTGAAACGGTCTGCGTCATTTCAAGCCGCTCACGACGGAGAGGCTCGCGAGATTCCTGCGATAGGCATAGGCGACGAAGCTTCCGTCCGGCGTGATCTGGACGCGTTCGAGCGATGCGACTCCCGCGGCGTCCGACAGGACGATCTCGCGGACGAGCTCCCGCCGGCCCGTCTCGAGCTCGATCTTGAAGATCTTCGCGGGCAGAGAGCCGCCCCGGCAAGCGTAGAGAAAGCGTCCGTCGGCCGTCCACTGCATCGGGATCTCGCCGGGCTCGATTCCCGGCAAGGGTGCGGCCGGGCCACCGTCGACCGGGCAGACGACGGCCTTCCCCTCAGGGTCGAGCAGGGCGACCGAACGCCCGTCGGGCGACACGGGGCTTCCAAAATCGGGGAGCGTGAAGCCGGGACGACCCAAGGGAATCGGTTTCCCCCCCTCGATCGGGACCGTGAAGACGCGAGTGGCCTCTCCCGGAAGACTCTCGTCGATCACGAGCCGGCGTCCATCGGGAAAGAATCGCCCGCGAAGCTCGCCCCGGAGACCCTCGGGCTCGAGCTTCCTCGGAGTTCCCACCCCGGTGGGCAGGACGGTGAGCGCGCCCTTGGCGCGGACCGCACGCGAGATCGCCCAGCGGCCGTCATGGGAAAGGCTATTGCCCTCCCCCTCTCCGATCAGCGTGGCGGGTGAGCCGTCGGTGGGTCGGAAGTACACGGCGCGATTCGTTCCGCCTCCTTCTCCCATCTCC
>JBDSFL010000660.1:0-15056 GCA_039919545.1 Thermoanaerobaculia bacterium
GGAGGGGTTCGGGGAACCCGGCGTCCGGGTTTCCCGAGATCAAAGGAGCCGGCAGTCTTCCCCACCCCCCGTGGTCGCGCCGCAGGCGCGATGAAGACTGCTAGACTCGCCCATTCCGGGCCCCTGGATGAGTTCGGGTCCCGCGCGACGGCCTCCTTCGAACCGTGTCAGGTCCGGAAGGAAGCAGCACTCAGGAGATCGGGTCGTGCGCCGCGGATCGCCCGGACTCATCGAGGGGCTCGGACCACGTCGAGCCCCTGAACTGCGGAACCTGAGCATGGCCAACGCCTACGTCCCCCTCGCGCGCAAGTGGCGCCCCCGCACCTTCACCGACGTCGTCGGCCAGGAGGAGATCGTGCGCGCCCTCACGAACGCGGTCACGCAGGACCGACTGGCGCACGCTTATCTGTTTTCCGGTCCGCGTGGCGTGGGCAAGACGACGAGCGCGCGCCTGCTCGCCGCGGCCATCAACTGCTCGAGCGCGCCAGCGCCCACGCCGACGCCGTGCGGCACCTGCGCTTCCTGCGAGGAGATTCTCGAGGGGCGCTCGATCGACGCGCTCGAGATCGACGGCGCCACGCACGGCAAGGTGGACCAGGCGCGCGACCTCATCGAGATCGTTTCCTACGCGCCGGTGAGGGACCGGCGGAAGGTCTTCATCATCGACGAGGTGCACGCCATCTCGTCTGCGGCGTTCCAGGCGCTCTTGAAGACGCTCGAGGAGCCGCCGGCCCATGCGGTCTTCATCCTGGCCACCACCGAGCGGCACAAGATTCCCGCGACCATCTTGTCGCGCTGCCAGCGCTTCGATTTCCGCCGCCTCACGGACGAGGAGGTGGCCGAGCGGCTGGCCGAGATCGCCCGCCGTGAGGGCTATGTCGTGGGAGATGCCGCTGGCGCCGATCCGGCGGCCCCGCGTGTGGAGCGCGCCGCGCTCTCGTCGCTCGCCGCGGCCGCCACGGGGAGCCTCCGCGACGGCCTCTCGCTTTTCGATCAATCCGTCGCCCGCTCTGGCGGCAACGTCACCGCCGCCGACGTGGCCGCGCTGCTGGGCTCCCCCGATCGCAGCGCGCTCGTGGTGCTGCTTTCGGCCATTCTGGCCAGCGATCGGGCCGGGGTGCTGAAGGGCTGCGCGGGGCTGGAAGCCGCCGGCGCCGATCCGCGCACAACCCTGCACGACCTCACGGCCCTGGTGCGCGGCACGGTGCGGCGCGCGGCCGATCCGCTCGCGCAGCCCCCCTCCGGCCTCTCCGAAGACGCGGCCGCTCAGATCGCCGAGTTCGCTCGCGCCACGCCGTACGCCACGCTCCTGCGGCTCCTCTCGATGTCGCTCGACGCCGACTCCACGCTGCGCCGCTCGGACGTGCCGGCGCTCGCGCTCGAGGTGCTGCTTTTGAAGCTCGCCGAGCTGCCGCGGCTCGTGCCGATCGAGGAGCTGATCTCCGGACGCCTGGGATCGACCTCCTTCGTTGCCTCCGCTGCCCTATCCGCCCCCGACTCGCCTGTCGCGACTGCACCGACTGCTCCGGCGCCTCGCGCCCGTTCCTCAGCGCCGAGCGAGGATCTCCCGGCGACGCCGCGTGGGCGCACGCCCGAGCCCGCCCCGGCGGAACCCGAGAGCCCTCGCTTCGTGGGCCTCACCCCGCTCGAGATCGAGCCCGATCCGATCGCCCAGCCCGATGCCGCCGCCGCGTTCCGTCTGGCCGTCGAGAAAAAGCACGCGCAGCTCGGCGCCGTGCTCGAGGATTCGTCCATTCATATCGAGGGGAAGCAGATCCGCATCGTGCTCGATCCGCCGAGTCCCGCCACCGAGCGGAGGCTGGCCGAGCCCGCCATGCGCAAGGTGCTCGAGGAGTCGGCCATCGCCACGTTCGGCAAGGGGGCCAAGGTGATCGTCGAATCCGAGTCGCCGGCAGACGGGAACCTGACGCAGGCGGCCGCCGCGGCCGATGGCGCGACCCTGGAGCGCGACAACCTGAAACAGCGGGTCGCGAGCGACGAGCGCGTGAAGAAGATGCTCGACCTGTTCGGCGGCGAGATCACGAGCGTGAAGCGGGACGACGGCCAGTGACGCGCCGCTCATGACACGCCTTCCGGCCTTCGACCGGCTCGTCTCCTCCCTCGAGAAGCTCCCGGGCGTGGGACCGAAGAGCGCTCGGCGCATGGCGCTCTTCGTGCTGGCCGCGCCGGCCGGCCTGGTCGACGCCCTCGTCACCGCCATCGGCGAGGCGCGCTCGCGCACCATCTCCTGCTCCACCTGCCATTCCCTCACCGAGAGCGATCCGTGCGCCATCTGTGTGGACCCCGAGCGCGACGCGCATCTCCTGGCCGTGGTCGAGGAGGCGGGGGACGTGGAAGTGCTCGAGCGAACGCACGATTTCCGCGGGCGCTATCACGTGCTGGGTGGCGCGCTGGCGCCTCTGCGCGGGATCGGGCCGGACGACCTCAACGTGACGGACCTCCTGAACCGGATCGTTCCCGAGGGGATCGAGGAGATCCTCCTGGCCACGAACCCGAACGTGGAGGGAGAGGCCACGGCGCTCTACCTCGCACGGCGGCTGAAGGGCCCCGGCGTGAAGGTGACGCGCCTGGCGTTCGGACTGCCGGTGGGGGCCGCCATCGAGTTCGCCGACGAGGTCACGCTCTCGCGTTCGGTGCTCGGCCGGCGGGAGATCTGACCATTTCGCGAGCCTTCGATTCGGCCCGCCGAAGACACGAAATAATTTTCGGTTAGACTACCGGCTCTTCAAAGCTATGTCAGATTTCGTACTGTTCGACGAAGAATTCCAGCTCATCAAAGACGTCATCGGACGTTTGAAGACTGACGCCCAGGCAAAAGTGGTCTTCATCGTCGACAAGAACGGCCAGCAGATCGCCGCGCAGGGAGACCTCGAATCCCTCGACACGACGTCGCTGGCGTCGCTCACGGCCGGCAACGTGGCCGCCACAGACGGGCTGGCCCGGCTGATCGGCGAGCGCGAGTTCCCGGTCCTTTTCCACGAAGGCGAGAAAGACAACGTCTACATCTCGATCGTGGGGCAGCGTGTCATCCTCGTCGTCATCTTCGACGAGCGTTCCTCCCTGGGGCTGGTCCGCCTGCGCGTCCGCAAGGCCAACCAGGATCTCGAGAAGATCTTCGAGGTCATCCAGAAGAAGGTCGAGCTGGAGAAAGACAAGCGAGCCGAGGGGGTCGACTCTCCGTTCGCCGAGATCACGGACGAAGACATCGACAGTCTGTTTCGCGAATGAGCGGGCTGCGCCTCGGGGCCAACCGACGTTTTGAGGGAGATCCCCGGCAGGTTTCGGAGATTTTCCTGAAGGTGCCGACGCGATGACTTTCATCAACTACGCCGCCCGCGAGATCAACTGCAAGATCGTCTATTACGGTCCCGGCCTGTGCGGGAAGACGACGAACCTGCAGTACATCTACGATCGGACGAATCCCGCGGCGAAGGGAAAGCTCATCTCGCTGGCGACCGAAACCGACCGCACGCTTTTCTTCGATTTTCTGCCCCTCGATCTCGGCACGGTGCGCGGCTTCAAGACGCGGTTTCACCTCTACACGGTTCCGGGCCAGGTGTTCTACGACGCCAGCCGCAAGCTCATCCTGAAGGGCGTGGACGGCGTGGTGTTCGTGGCCGACTCTCAGGAAGCGCGCATGGACGCGAACGTGGAGTCGATGCGAAACCTCGAGAAGAATCTCGTGGACCACGGCTTCGACCTCGCGACCATTCCCTACGTCCTGCAGCTCAACAAGCGCGACCTGCCCACGGCCCTCACGGCCGACGAGATGTACCGCCAGCTGAACTTCAAGGGTGAGCCCACCTTCGAGGCCACCGCGCCGCTCGGAACGGGCGTGTTCGACACGCTGAAGGCGGTGGCGAAGCAGGTGCTCATGGAGCTCCGGAAAAAGTAAAACGGGCAAAACGGGCGATAAGGGCCCGCTAGCGGCGTTGTCGTTCGGTCGGCTTCGCTCGACGTAGCTCTGCTACGCCTTCACTCGCCTTCCTCCTCCGCCTTGCTATCGAACCCTTCTCCCCCGTTTTGAGTTTCGCCTTGTGTTCGGAGTCGGAATCAGATCCGATTGGATCCGATTGGATCCGATTGGATCGGATTGGATCGGGATGAGAGTGGATTGGGATGAGACCGGATTGGGATGAGAGTGGATCGCGGCCGCACCGGCGGCCGCGATCAGAAGAAGCGATCTACTCTTCTGGCAGCTCCGGTTCGCCCTGCTCCTGGCGGATTCCGCCGGGGAGCGCGTACTTGAGCACCAGGTCGCCCAGGTGCTGGGAGAACGATGACCGGGGGAGCACCTCGTCGCAGCCGGCCTTGTTCCCCTTTTCCAGGAGGTCCTTCCGCACGTGCTCGTAGTAGCCGATGACCGGAATGCCCTTTGTCTTGGCGTTCTTCTTGACCGCCGTGATCGCCCCGAAGGGTTCATTGCGCATCGAGAGGTCGACGAGGATCACGCCCACCGTGGCGGGATCGGCGGAGGCGGCGAGCTCGGACGGATTCGACACGAACAGCGCACGGGCCTGGCCCGACCGGACCGCGTGGTCGATCTTGGTTCTCCAGAAGAGATCTTCAACCAGGGCGAGGACTGTTCTGTTCATCGGGGAGCCTCCTGCGCCCCGCTGCTTTGACGACCGTGGACAAAATCAGCGGGCGAGTCCGTAAAGGACAAGTCCAGGCAGTATAGGCCTTTGCGTGGCGAGCGTCGGGCGCGCGGAATTGCACGAACGATTAGACACGGGCATCGAGGGATGTCAGACTCCGCGCGACTTTTCGAGGGATATGGAGGGAGACGTTCAATGAGCCAGTCCGGCCCGGGCTCCGAGTTCAAGCCCTATATTTCGGCTGACCAGAACATTCCGGAATTCACCTTCAAAGCGATCGCCCTGGGATCGCTTTTCGGAATCATCTTCGGCGCGGCAACGGTTTACCTGGCGCTGAGAGCCGGGCTGACCGTTTCGGCCTCCGTGCCGATCGCGGTCCTGTCGATCGCCGTCTTCAAGAAGTTCGGGAAGTCGACAATCCTGGAGAACAACATCGTCCAGACGATCGGCTCGGCCGGCGAGTCGGTGGCGGCCGGTGTCGTGTTCACGGTTCCCGCCCTCCTGTTCCTCGCCGATGGCGAGGAGTACTTCAAGTACGTCACCATCTTCGTGCTCGCGGCGGTCGGGGGCATCCTCGGTGTCCTCTTCATGATCCCGCTCCGGCAGGCTCTGATCGTCAAGGAGCACGGCAAGCTCCCGTACCCGGAAGGCACCGCCTGCGCGGACGTCCTGATCGCCGGTGAGAAGGGGGGCGACCTCGCCAAGATGGTCTTCGCCGGCGTCGGCGTGGCCATGCTCTACAAGTTCCTCTACGGCATCCTGGGCTTCTGGAACGAGACCGCGACCTGGTTCCGCACCAAGAAAGACGGGATCATCCCGGACGCCACGCTCGCCTGCGATGTCACGCCCGAATATCTCGGGCTCGGCTACATCATCGGGCCAAAGATCGCCGGTGAGCTCGCTTCCGGCGGCGTTCTCTCCTGGCTGGCGCTCATTCCCCTGATCTCCATCTTCGTTCCCGAGGATCGCCTCGTCGGCGACCTGACCAAGCTCGGGTTCTCGGACGCATGGCGAGCCGGGCACTCACACGCCGAATGGATCTACCGCGCCTACGTTCGCTACATCGGCGCCGGCGCCGTGGCCTGCGCGGGTGTCATGACTCTGGTGAAGACCCTCCCCACCATCATCAGCGCCTTCAAAGAGTCGCTCGGCTCCTTCGGCGGGGGCGCGGCGAAGACGAAGAAGATCAGGACGGAAGACGATCTCGGCATGGGCATCGTCGTCATCGGCTCGGTCGTGCTCGCACTCATCATCGCAGTCCTTCCGGGCTTCCCCCACGGGCCATTCCCCGGCTCCCTCCTGATGTCGCTCCTCGTCGTCGTATTCGGGTTCTTCTTCGTCACAGTTGCCAGCCGCATCGTCGGCATCATCGGCACCTCCTCGAATCCGATCTCGGGCATGACGATTGCCACGCTGATGGGCACCTGCCTCGTGTTCGTGCTCGTGGGCCGCACCGGCGACGTCTATCAGTCCGTCGCTCTCTGCGTGGGCGCGCTCGTGTGCATCGCGGCCGCCAACGCCGGCGCCACGTCGCAGGATCTCAAGACGGGCTACATCGTGGGTGCCACGCCGCGCAGCCAGCAGATCGGCTTCATCATCGGCGTCCTCGTCTCGACGCTGGTCATCGGCGGCACCCTCTTCCTCCTCGACAAGACCTACGCCATGGGCGAAGCCCACGGCATCGGCGGACCGAAGCTCGCGGCGCCGCAGGCCACGCTGATGGCGACCATCATCAAGGGGCTCCTCGCCAAGAACCTCCCGTGGGCACCCGTCCTCGTCGGCGTGTTCCTGGCGTTCATGGCCCAGATGGCCGGCGCGCACGCCCTCTCCTGGGCGGTCGGCGCCTACCTTCCGCTCTCCACCACCTTCCCGATCTGGATCGGCGGCATGATGAAGGCCATCGCCGACAAGATGTCGAAGAAGAAGGAGGACAGCGAGCTCTCCTCGGGCATGCTCTATTCGACAGGTCTCGTGGCGGGAGGTTCGCTCGGGGGCGTGCTCATCGCGCTCGTGGCCTTCATCGGAGATTATTTCCTGAAAATGGAGAACCCGACGCTCCTCGAGAAGCTCGATCTCGGTAGCAAGCTCTATCCCGGGATCAAGAACGGGCCCGCGGGAGAGATCCTCTGCGCGGTCGTCTTCGCCGGGCTCTGCCTCCTGCTCCTGAAGAACGCCCGCAAGAACATCGAAGCCTGATTCCGCGATGGCCGGGCGGTCACGAAACCTCGCTTTCAGCGCGGGTCTCGTGGCCGCCCTGGCTCTCCTCTTCTTCTTCGATCCCGCCTCCTCGTCCTTCTACCCCCCGTGCTTGTTCCGGTCATTCCTGGGGATCACGTGCCCGGGCTGCGGGTCGCTGCGCGCGTTTCACCAGCTTCTGCACGGGAACGCCGGCGCCGCGTGGTGCCTGAATCCAGGCGTGACCGTGATCGTGCCCCTGCTCGCCATCGGCCTGGCGCTCCGTGCGGCTCAGCGGCAATCCGGACGTGACCCGATGAGGTCGCCCGTTCGCTGACGCGAGCGCTGGAACGCGAACACTATCGCCGGAACAGCGGGAGCAGCGTCTGGTCGAGGCGCCGGAACAGCTCGGCGGTGGCCTCCACGTCGCGCCGGCAGTACTCGAGGATCTCCGGGAGACGCCCTTCGCGATACGCGTCTGCGACGGCGTAGCCGTGCATCTCGGCGCTCTTGGGCGAGGGAATGCCGAACGCCACGCAAGCCGCATGCAGCGAGATCTTCGGCGCCGCTCCGTGGAACGTGAGGATCTCGAGCAGGTCCACATGCTCGGCTACGTTGTAGCGATAGCCGGAGAGATTCTTCGAAGGAGCGACGCCGTGGATGGCGCTCCTTATCCCGAGGAAAGGGCCGTCGAAGCAGCGTCCGTTGTAGGACACGACGCGGTCGAAGCGGGCCAGCGTCGCCCAGAACTCCTCGAGCATCGTCTTCTCGTTACAGCCGATCTGGTCGAACAGTCCGTCGGCCGAGAGCGCGCTGATCCGTTCGCCTTCGGCCTCGTACCAGACCTTCCCCTGCCCGCTCTCGGGGTTCAGCATCGCCACGACCACCGGCTTGGACGCGAACGGCGAGAGGGAGCGCCATTCCTTCTTGGAGCGGTACTGCTCGCCGTCCTGCGCCCCGCGTGTCACCGCCTCGCGGTGCTGCGGGTCGAGGTCGAGCCAGGGAATCCCCACCGTCTCGATGTCGAAGACGACGGTCTTCACTGCGCTCTTTTGGAGCCCGCGGCACCGGAGCCGGTTCCGGCTTCGGGTGGCCCGTTCTTCGCCGGCGCCCCCGCTGCGGGCGCCCGGCCGAGCCGCTCGGTAAGCCAGGTCATGGCGGCGTCGTGCGCTTCGGGGAGATTCAGCAGCCCGAAATTGTGCGCGGCCCCGGCGAACACCAGCATCCGTTTCGGCTCCTGCCCCGACTCCATGAGCACCTTCGCGGAAGCGGCTCGGCCCGGATCGCTCTCGGAGGCCAGCACGAGCGTGGCGTTCGGCGAGCGCGGCAGCGAGCCGGCGAGATCGCCCAGACGCGCGATGTTCGGGGAGACCGCGACGGCAGCATCGGCCCACTTCGAGCCGGTTGCCAGGACGGCGAGGTTCCCGCCCAGCGAGACGCCGAGCACGCCCACCGACGGGGAACGCGCCCGCAGCCACCGGCACGCGGCTTCGACATCCAGGGGAAACCCGTTGCGTCTCTTCTGGAGACTCGGGGAGAGGTGGATGGGCGCGGAGGCCCCGATCTGTCGCGTGGACTCGCCATGAGCGCGCAGATCGATGGCGAGCGTCGCAAAGCCCTTCGCGTTCAGCTCCGCGGCCCAGGGCTCCCATTCACGCCGTTCGCGCGAGAAGTCGTGCAGCAGCAGAATGGCCGGGGCGGAACCGCGCTCGGCGACGGGGCGCCATGAACCCACGAGGACCACACCGTCCGAGGTGGTGAACTCGACGCGAAACGGATCCACGGGACGGGCCACCATCGGGATTTCGATTCGGGCGGGGCGGGGAACCTGCTTCTTTCGCCGCTTGCGCGCCGCGTCCGCCTCCGGGGCCGAGGCGACGGCGAACACCAGCGCGAGGACGAGCCCGCTGCGGATCAGCCGATCGAGAGTGACGAAGAGCTCCGCTGCGCCGCGACCCCCTCGGTCGAATCCGAGAAGAGCAGGTGGTCGTGGAAGTAATGGACCAGGAGGAAGGAGAGGACGACCGCGTAGTAGCAGCGCTCGGTCGGGAGGTGCATGCCGTAGGTCAGTCCCGCGACGATGAATCCGGCGCCGGTCGTGAGCAGGACGTTCCAGCCGTAGTACCGGAAGAAACGGCCCGGCCGCGCGAGCGCGCGGACGAACCCGAGCGTGACGGTGCCCGCGGTCTCCCGCTGGTTGAGCACCAGAAACGTGAGGCCCAGGTACTGGAACGAGTGCCAGGCGTTGAAGCCCTGGAAGGAGACCGAGAGCTCCTTCATGGTGGGAACCGCGATGCCGACCCCCATCGTCAGGATCATGAAGAGGAAGTAGGGGCCGCCCAGCGAGCCGCGCCGGAACTGATTCCAGGAGCGCACCGCCCAGTAGGCGATCAGGGCCGCGGTGCCGAACGCGAAGAGGCGTGCAAACCACATCGCCTTGAGGAACGGGGGAAACCAGATGACATGGTCCGAGATCACGAACGAGCCGTCCACGAAGCGGTAGATGGCCACGACGTAGAGGGCCGAGAGCGCGACGGAGAAGTCGAGGAGGCGTTCGAAGCGGGTGGGCTCGCCCGTGCGGGCGCGGTAGCGCGAGGCCACGAACGAGGCCTGGTCGCAGATGTGGAGCGAGGCCCACAGGAAGAAGAACGAGAGGAGAGCGTCGAAAGCGAAGACGGCGCCGAGGATCACGAACGTGGGGACGACGACGAGCGGCAGCCAGGCCAGAACCGGATGCTTCTGCCGGAAGCGGGGCTCGAGCACCGTGCGCAGGAACGTGGCGTACATGTGCGGGCCGCCGATCATCAGGGTCACCAGCAGGTCGATTCCGGTCGCCCCCACTTTCCAGTAGGTGTGCGCGATCGGTGGGATCAGCACGAGCAGGGCCGAGCCGCAGAGCCAGGTCAGGTCCCACCGCGGGTTCGCGACCCAGCCGGATGCGAACGCGGGAAAAAACGGGCGGTTCGGTACTGCGCTCATCTCGATCAGTTCGGAGTGTAACAAAGCAGCCGAGGCGCGCCGGATGATGCCGCGGGACCCCGGCGGGCGAGACGCTAGAATGGCGGGGTGAGCGCTCTTCCCGTCAATGCCGCTTCTCATCGGACGCCTCTCCCCGCCGACCTCGAGGGAGAGATCCTCCGTCTGAAAAAAGAACGAAACGCGGTGATCCTGGCCCACTACTACCAGGAGTCCGAGATCCAGGACCTGGCGGATTTCGTCGGCGATTCCCTCGAGCTCGCCCGGCGCGGCACGCAGGCCGCGGAGTCGGTCATCGCCTTCTGCGGCGTCCACTTCATGGCCGAGACCGCCAAGATCCTGAATCCCGAGAAGACGGTCGTGGTACCCGATCTCGAGGCGGGCTGCTCGCTCGCCGACGGCTGCCCCGCCCCGCTCTTCGCCGAGTGGCTGAAAAATTATCCGGGACACACCGTGGTCAGCTACATCAACTGCTCGGCCGGCGTGAAGGCGCTTTCAGACGTCATCGTCACCTCCTCGTCCGCCGAGGTGATCCTCCGTCAGATCCCCGATCCCGTGGTTTTCGCTCCGGACCGGAACCTGGCTGCCTGGGTGGAGAAGCGGCTCGGAAGAAAGTTCGTCGTGTGGCCCGGCACCTGCGTCGTCCACGAGACTTTCTCGGAGAAGAAGCTGATCGAGCTGACTGTGCGACACCCCGACGCCGAGGTCATCGCGCATCCCGAATGCGAGCCGTCGCTGCTGAAGCTCGCTTCGTTCGTGGGCTCGACGTCGGCGCTGCTGAAGCACGTCGTCTCCTCGCCCAGAAGCTGTTTCATCGTGGCGACGGAGGAGGGGATCCTCCACCAGATGCGGCGGGCCGCTCCGGACAAGGAGCTCATCCCGGCGCCACCCGACGCCGATTGCGCGTGCAACATCTGCCCGCACATGAAGCGCAACACCCTGGAGAAGCTCTACCTGGCGTTGCGCGACCTGTCGCCCGCCATCGAGGTGAAGGAAGCAGTCCGGGTGAAGGCCAAGAAGTCGATCGACCGCATGCTCGAGATGACCGCGGGCTTGGTCCTGCAGCCCACGCTGGGGCGCTCTTGAACCCGCGCGTCTCGGGGTCGAATCGCCGGCACGCCGGCTGATGCGGGAACGTTCGAGTCGCGTTCCCGCGGGGCTGGTCGCCGCCAGCCTCACGCTGCTCTTCGTCGGCTCCTGGGCCGCATTTGCGTGGCTGCCCGAGTGGCGCACGCTCCCGTCCGAGCCCGATTCGCGCACCCTCGTGGCCTCGGTGCGCAAGGATCTTGCTTCGGTCGGCGCCACGCTGAGCCACGCACAAGTCAGCCTCGGCGCGCCTCCGAGCTACGAGAGAGCGCTCCGCGTCCTGGGCTCCGGAAGCTTCCCGCGCGCCGCCGAGTTCGGCGCCGGGGTTTCGTATCGGGTCGAGGGAACGCTCGAGGTCCCCGATGTCGGAAGCGGCTCGGCCGAGGCCGTGCTCTCGCCGAGAGGCGAGTTGCAGCAGCTGACCTGGATGCCCGGAGGGTTCACCTCGATCTTCACGGCTCCCGTGCCCGCGGTCGTCGCCGCTCAGCAGCGCTTTGCGAACCGGGTCGGCACGCTGTTGATGGGCGAGCTGAAGCCGACGGGAGAGGTGCTGAGCTTCCCGATCCCGAGGGGCGGCTCGGTCGAGGTGCATCCGCTCGCGACCGCTCCGGGCCAGCCGCGCGAGAACATCGTGGTGCGCCTCAACGCGGGCATCGATGTTCAACGCGGGCTGCGAGACCGCCAAGCCGCGGAGGGATTCACAGCAGACCGCCTGGTCCGGAAGCTCTCGGTTTCCGGTGGGCCTCGGATCGCGCTCTTCGTCCTCGTCGCCGTGCTGTTCGGTCTTCTCCTGTTCCGGAGACGGCTCAGTTTCAAGATCGCCTCAATCCTCACGGCTCTCGCCACGCTGGAGATGCTGATCACCGGTTTCGGGACGCGGACGACGATCGAGCTGCCCTTTGTCATCGCCGGACAGCTCACGGTGCTGGCCTTCCTGTTCGTGCTGTGGAGCGTCTCCGAATCCCTGGTCCGTGACACGCTCCCCGGGTTCACCACCAGCCTCGATGTCCTGTCCTCTCGCCGGCTCGGCCCGCGAGCCGGGGTCGCCCTCGTGGCAGGAATCGCGGGGGGAGCGGCCCTGGCTGGTCTGCGGCTCCTGCTCTCCGCCGGCGCGCTCCGCCTGCGGGGAAGCGGGGTCTGGCCGACCGAGCCTTCCTTCAGCCTGCCGCTTTTCAAAGGAACCGAGGGCGCCTTCTTCGCGGGCCCGTACGACACCGCCGTGCTCGTCCTCTTCGTCGCGCTCTTCCGCTTCGTTCTCCGCCGCGAGAGGGCGGACGTCGCGGGGGCCATTCTCTTCGCGCTCCATCTCTCAGTCACCATGCCGCTGCGCCCCTGGCTCGCGGCCTTCGCGGGGGCGCTGCTCGTCTCGATCTTCTTCCTCTTCATCTTCCAGCGCTTCGGCTTCGCCTCGTTGCTGGTGGCGGCGACATGCGCGGGCCTGTTCCGAGACACGCTCGCCGCGGGTCGATTCGCGTCCGATAGCCTTCCCGCGCTCTTCCTCGGTTGCCTCTCGCTCGGAACGATCGCGTTCCTGGGCGCGCTCGGCGCCAAGCGCCCGTCCAAGGAGGACGAGACACGCATCGCGGCGCCGGAGTACGTGCGGCGCATCGAGAGCGAGCGGCGCCTGAAGTACGAGATGGACCTCCTTTCGCGCATGCAGCTCGAGCTGCTGCCCGAGCATCCCCCTGCGGTCCCGGGCCTGGATCTCTCCGTTCGCACGGTGCTCGCGACGGAGGCCGGGGGAGATCTCTACGACTTCATCGTCGACGCCTCCGGCGCTCTATGGATCGCTGCCGGCGACGTCTCGGGACACGGCTATTCCTGCGGCATCCAAGGGGCGATGGTGAAGGCCTCGCTCTCGAGCCTCATCAAGGCAGGCTGCGTGCCGTCCGCGATCCTTCTGGAGGTCGATCGCGTCCTTCGGTGCGGGCGCCGCTCTCGCCTCTTCACATCGCTGGCGTTGCTGAAGATCGATCCGAAAACCGGCGAAGGGCTTCTCGCGAATGCGGGGCATCCGTTCCCGCTCCTGCTCGTCGAGGGGAAGTGTCGCGAAGTGGCCGGGTCGGGGCTGCCGCTCGGGCAGGGCCCCGCGCGCGTCTACACGGACTCTCCGGTCACCCTGCCCCCCGGCGGGACGCTCCTCTTCGCCTCGGACGGCCTCTACGAGGGCCCCGACCGCTTCGACGAACCGTACGGCTACGAGCGCCCGAGCGTGGTGCTCGAGAGTGTGGGGCTGTGGCGGCGGCCGGCCGAAGCGATCGTGGAATCCCTCTTCACCGACTGGCGCCTGCACGTAGGCGAGGGCGCCCCCGCGGACGACACGACGATCGTCGTCGTGCGGCGGCCCGCGCTGTCATGGTGAGCCCGGCCAGCGGGCCCTCGACCGCCAGCCGTCGACCGCCGCTCGAAGGCATCCTGGTGCTCGACCTCTCGCGCGTTCTCGCGGGGCCCGTCACCACGATGGCGCTCGCCGACATGGGGGCCCGCGTGATCAAGGTGGAATCGCCCCGCGGCGGAGACGTGACGCGGCAGTGGACGCCGCCCGTCCACGACGGCGAGTCGGCGTATTTCCTTTCCGTGAATCGCCGCAAGGAATCGGTCGCCGTCGACCTCGACACCGAGACGGGGCGCGAATTCGTGCGCCGCTGGGCCCGCAAGGCGGATGTCGTCGTCGAGAATTTCCTGCCGGGAGCGCTCGCCTCGCGCGGCCTCTCGGCGGATGCGATGCGCGCCGAGAACCCTCGGCTGATCGTGTGCACCATCTCGGGCGCTGGCGACGCGGGCCCGCTCGCGAGCGCGCCGGGGTTCGATCTGCTCGCGCAAGGGGCATCGGGCCTCATGGCCATCACCGGGCCCGCGGGCGGTGAGCCGCACAAGGTGGGCGTGGCGCTGGCCGACGTGATGACGGGCTGGACGGCGCTGGCCGCGGTGCTCGCCGCGCTCGTGGCGCGCGAGCGAGACGGCTGCGGTGCGCACGTGAAGACCGATCTCTTCTCGTCCGCGCTCTCCGCGCTCGTGAACGTGGCGCAGAACGCTCTGGTGACCGGAAAGGAGCCGGCGAGGCACGGCAACGCGCATCCGTCGATCGAGCCTTACCGCCCCTTCGCCGCGAGCGATGCGAAATTTCTGGTGGCTGTGGGAACGGACGCGCAGTTCCGCCGCCTGGCCGCCGACGTGCTGCACAGCGCCGAGCTGGCGCAGGACAGGCGCTTCGAAACGTCTCGCGGGAGAATCGAGAATCGCGAAGAGCTGGTGGGAATTCTCGACGCGCTGTTCAGCGTCGAGACGAGGGCCACGTGGCTCGACCGCTGCGGGCGCGCGAACATCCCGGCAGGTCCGATCGCAGGAGTGCGCGAGGCGCTGCTTTCGCCGCAAGCGCAGGCGATCGGCTCGGTCCTCGTCACGACGCGCGAGGGGCATGCGCCGGTGCCAACCGTGCGCGCCCCGTTCCGATTTCTGGAGTTCGAAGAGCCCGCCCCCCTCGCCCCGCCGCGCCTGGATGAAGACGGCGACGCGCTCTTTGCCGAGGTGGGAATGAAGCGAACCGAAGCAGGTGAAGGAACTCCGTCCGTCCCCCCGACTTCGTGAGACCATCGCCCCCCTCATGAAAGTCGCCTTCATCGGAACCCACGGCGTCGGCAAGACCACCCTCTGCTACGACCTGGCCGCATGCTTGAAGAAGCGCGATCTGGCGGTCGAGCTGGTCAGGGAAGTAGCGCGCGAGTGCCCGCTCCCCATCAATCGCGAGACGACGCTGCCGGCCCAGTCGTGGATCCTCCACACCCAGATCGCCTGGGAGCTCGAAGCGCAAGCGAAGACCGAAGTGGTGGTTTGTGACCGTGCGGCGCTGGACAACTTCTGCTACATGAAAAGGGCCGGAGGGGCGGGAGCGCACGAGCACGCGCTGGAGACGCTGGTGCGCTCGTGGACCCCGACCTACGACTACCTCTTCAAGGTCCCCATCGTCGGAGATCCCCGCTTCGACGGAATCCGCGACATGGACGTGGCGTTCCAGCACGAGATCGACGAGCTGATCTCGGCGACTCTCGCCGCGTGGGACGTGCCGCACGTGAATCTCGCCGCGGGAAGGCGGGAGGAGTGGATCGGGGTCGTGCTCGAGACGCTGATGCCCGCGCTGAAGCCCCAGGCACTGCTTTTTCCCGAGGCCTGAAGACCGGAGGTCTCGCGCTGGAGGCGCGC
>JBDSFL010000663.1:0-6466 GCA_039919545.1 Thermoanaerobaculia bacterium
GAGAAGCGCGCGCCCCTGGGTCCGCAGCTTCCCGCCCTCCACGCCGCGATCATGGCGCGGCATGTGGAGCGGGGCGAGGGCGAGCAGGCGCTGAAGCTCTTCGCGAAGGCAGACGCGGGCTCACCTGCCGTCAAGCTGGAGGCACGCCGCGTGGCGCTGCTCGCGATGCGCCAGACGAAGGTCCCTCTCGAAAGGGAGGCGACGCTCCTGCGCGAAAGGCTGCGCCTCCTCGCCGCGGACGGGACGATGCCGGAAATGGACGGAGCGGAAGCGACCCAGGGTGAATCCGCGGGGGGCGAGGGCGAGACCGGGGAGGGCGAGACAGGCGAAGGCTCGACCGGGAATGCCGAGCCCGCCGCGCCCACCCGTTCGCTGAAGGCGGCGGCAATTGGCGAGTCCTATCGCGTGGTGCTCCACGAGGCGATCGCCCGGCTCGACACGCGCGACACGACACATCGCACCTCGCTCACTCTGCTCCTCGGAGAGCTCGATCGACTGCCGAAGGCGGAGGCGCTCTGGCTCTACGGAGTGAACCAGATCTCGAGCTGGAAGCTCGATCAGGGGCTCGAGGCGCGTTACCGGCTCGCGCTCGAATCGTTCGGCGGGACGCCCTGGTGGAACCGGCTCGCCCGCTGGTACGTGAGATATCAGAAGAGCAACGAGCTGAAGTTGCTGGGCGACGACGTGGTGAAACGCTTCCGCTCATCGGAGATCTTCGCGCGCGACATCCAGGGCGGCCTGGTGCCCGTGGAAGGCCAGCCCGACCCGTACATGCTGTACGGAAGCTACCTGCGGCTCAAGGCGCTCGAGCGCTTCCCCGCGAGCCCGCTCGTGCTGCGCGAGGCCGAGTCGCACCTGCTGCTGCGCTCCACCTACGAACGGGGACGTCCGTACAAGAATCAGAGCACGGCACAGCGCGGTGTGCTCGAGGATTCGCTCGTGGAGCTGCGCACGAATGCGGTGCTCTTCGCGGATGAAGGCAAGAGAAGCGCCCTGCTAGACCGGTTCATGGCCGCGCGCACGCTCGAAGCGTTCCTCGCCGAGCTCGAGCAGTCTCCCCCGAATCCCGTGACGAACCGCTTTCTCGTGGACGGCTGGGCACGCCTGTCCAAGTTCGAGAAGGCGGTCGCCCCGGCCGATCGGCTCGCCGCGGACTACCCCGGCGACGGCGGGATCACCTCGGACACTCTCTCGCTGCACCGCTCGCTCTCGGCATTCGATCCGGCCCACGCTGCCGCACACGACCGCATCGCGCGGCGCGTGGCCGCCTCGATGTCGGACCCTTCGGCCATCTGGACGGCTTTGGGCGAGACGTGGCAAGACCTCGATCGTCCGCTTCCCGCCGGCGAGGCCTGGCGGCACATCGTGGACGACTCGCCGCGCGACCCCGCGAAGATCCTCGAGCTCTCGACCACGTTCTGGGACTACGGCCGCATGCGCGAGGCGCTGGACGTGATCGAGGCGGGACGCGTGCGCCTGAAGAGGCCGCGGCTGCACGCGTTCGAGGCGGGCGTGCTGAAGGAAGAGCTGCGCGACCTGCCTGGCGCGCTCGAGGAATACGTCACGGCCCTGCGGGGACACGACGATCAGAAAAATTCCGATGAGACGGGGGGCGACTATCGCGCCACGTCCCGGCTCTCGCGCCTCATCGCACGTCCCCGTGTCGAAGCGCTCCTCCTTTCGCGCGTCGAGCGCCTGAAGCCGGGCACGGCCGCGGACGAGGACGCCCTCGTTCCGCTGCTCTCCTTGCTCGACGTCTCGCCCGAAGAGGCGAATTCCTTCGACGACTGGATGAATGCTCCGAACGATCCGGTCGGTCGCGAGCTGCGCCAAACCGCGCGCGAGGACGCACGCCCTACCGAGGACACCGGCATCGTGCGGCTCGGCGAACGCGTGTTCAAAAAGACGATGGCGATGGTGCCTGCCGCGGTCCGGCCCGAGCTCCTGATCGCGGTGCGGCAGGCTCGCGTCCGACTCCTGGACAAGCGCTGGGTCACCGATCCGGCTCGCGAGGTGGACTTCGAGGATGCGCTCCTGGCCCGCGAGGCCGCGCTCGCGCCGAACGAGGAGCAGCGCATTGCCAAGGAGATCGCCCGCGCCGACTTCCTGCGCGGGAAGGATCGGCTGACGGCCGCGTCCGCGCTCTGGACGTCTCTCGCGCCGCGCATCGAGGCGCTGCCCGATGGGGCCGAGAAGATGAAGCACCTCGTCGCGCTCGCCCGATTCGACGAGGCCGCGGGCCGCGACGCGGCCGCACGCTGGAAGACGATCGGCGCGCGCTACCCGTGGTCGCTCGGCGTGCTCGAGGACCGGCTCGACTTCGGGTTTCGCACGAAGCGGGACGCCGAATCGCTGGAGCTGCTCGAGCGCGCCGCGGCGACCGCCGCCTCCGGACACAAGGAGCGCCTCGTCGAGCGCCTCGCGCACGAATCGCTCGATCACGACGATCTGCCGCGCGCCCGCCGTGCGCTGACGATTCTCCTGGCGCTCCCCATCGACGACGCGCGGCGCGTCACCATGGCAGCGCTCCTGACGCGCATCTCGATCCGCGGCGATGCCGCGTTCGATCCGACGTCCATCGCACGCGCGGAGGCCGCCAAGCTGCCTGAGGAGCTGCACGCCGATCTCTGGTACGCGCTGGCCGACGCGGCCCGGCGCGAGAACCAGCTGCCGCGCGCGCTCGACCTGATGATCGAGGCGCTGAACCGCCGCACCGAGCGATTCTGGCTGGACGACGCGTGCCGGCTCGCCGTGCGCTCGGGGCGTGCGGACCATCTCCTGAAGTTCTTCGAGACACAGCGCGCGCGCAGCCCGCGCGACGTGCGCTGGGTCATCGCCGTGCGGCAGATCAAGACGTTTCTCGGCGACCTTCCTGGCGCCATCGCGGCCGCTCGTGCCGCGGCCATCGTCGCGCCCGAAAAAGAGAACTTGCATCGCGAGACTGTCGAGCTGCTCGTCCGCGCGGGGCAATTCCGGGAGGCTGGCGAGTTCCTCGAGGAGTGGGCTCGTCCGCGCCGTTCCGACGAGGCGGTGGCGGGCTGGCGCGCCGGGCTCTTCGTGAAGGCGGGCGACGTGAACCGTGCGCTCGCGGTGGAACGGGCCGCCATCGACGCGTTCAAATCCAATTCGACCGAGAGTCCCGAGACGATCCGGACCGAGTCGCGCGAGCGCACGGCGCGCGCCGCCCGGCGATTCCTCGGGTTGAACCGCGCGGAGGCCGCGTGGACGCTGGCGGTGCCCGGCGGCGATCTCTCGCGCGCGTCGACAGTTCCCCTCACCCATGCCGAGCGAGCGGAAATCGCGCTTCGCTCCCGCAATTTCCCGAAGCTCCTCGCCGCCTTCGAGCGCGACGATAGCTTCCGGTCCGCGGCCGCCTCGGTGCTCTCGCGCATCGCACGCCCCGATCAGCTGGACGAGGTCCAGGGCCTGCTCCTGGGAAGGCTCTTCCCCGCCGACGGCTCGAAAAACGAAGTCGCGCTGAATCGCTGGTGGGGATTCGCCCCCTCGGCCGGCCTCTCGCGTTTCTCCGAAGCGGTGGCCCGCAAGCTTCTGCAGCGTCCCGAGTCCGCCTCCGCCCGCTACAGCGCCAGCCCGCCGGTCGCCTTCCTTCGGGAGATCCAGCCGGTCGAGAGCGTCGAGGTCGTGGAGCGAGGGACGAAACGGAGTCGGTTGAAATTTGCCACGGGCGATTTCACGCCGCAGTGGGTGAGGTTCCTGGCAGAACGCGACCGGCTCGCCGACCTCACGCCGATCCTGCTGCCTCTCGTCGCCCAGCTCGACACGAGCGTCCGATCGGAATTGCTTCCGGGCGAGCTTCCGTTCACGCGCTGGTTCCCGCTGCAGGAATTCGCCCACTTGGCGGCGCTGCCGGAGCAGGCCGGCCTCCGCAGCTCCGTCGACGGCTGGTTCCGCACGCCCCAGGCGTGGGCGCGCTTCACGCGGGCGACAGGCTCACGCTGGGATGCACGCATCCTGCTGCCTCTGCTCGACGACGCCGCGCGTACTTCCTGGCTCGCTCACACCGCAGAGAGTGCAACGACGGCTCTCTCGCCGGTCGAGCGCAAGCGGCGGGAAGCCACGGCGCGTGTGAGCGGCTCTCTCGCCGCGCTGGTGGACGGGCGCAAGGACGCGCTCGCCGCGGCCGACATCGTGCGCCTGCGGGGGCCGCGCAGGCTCGGCGAGGTCCTGTCGAAGGACGCGCGTTTCACCTGGTCCGAGTTCGCTCCGCTCGAGGGAGAAACGGGCAGCGATGCGAACACGGGCTCGGGCGTCGATGTGCTTCGCGCACCGGATCGCTTGTGGGGCGCGGCGCCGGGCGAGGCCTGGTTCGTGCTCGAGGCGATCGCCCGCTGGCGCGAGAAGAGCGACGACGCGCCCTTCGTTCCTCTCGAAGCGCCGCTGCGCGGCGGCGAGAAGCTGAAGACCTTGCTGGCGGTTCGGACAGCCGAGGGACTTGGAAACTCGGCCCTCGCCCTGGATCTCGATGAGCGCTACTTCGCCGACCTGGCCGAGCGTTCACGGCTCGTGCGCCGGCTCCGCCTGCTGAAGAAAAACGGAGCCGGGGATCGCGCCATCGCCCTCTTCACGACCGAGATCCGGGCGGGGCAGGTCCGCGCGGGCGAGGAGTCGCTGGCGGCGTGGCAGAGAACAGCCTCCGATCTGGAGCTGCCGGAGCCGATCCAGCTCCTCGACCCGAAAAAGCCGGTGTCGGGCCCGCTGCTCGCGGCGCTCTACGACCTGACCGGACCCGAGACGTCGGGGCGGTTTCATTGCCTGAACCCCGTGGACTTCCGGACCGCGCTCGCCGCGCGCTGGAATCCGAATCTCGACTCGCTCTCGCGTGAGAAGACGAACCGCTACCTGGACGAGCTCTGGGCCGAGGGCGGGCAGCCGTATCCGGGCGTGGCGGCACGCAAGCTGGGACCCTGGTGGCTCGATGCCGGCCGATTCCTTTCGGGCCTCGATGCACGTCTCAGGAAAGAGGCGCTGGTGGCGGTTCGCGCGCTGCCTGACCCCAAGCTTCTCCGTGCCCTCGCCACCAGGACGGATGACCGGCGCGAACCCACGGAGTTCCTGCTCGCGCGCGCCGAGCTGGCCACCTCGGAGGAGGCCTCGGCCCTGGCGCGCCTCGAACGCGTGCTGAAGGCGGGCAGCGGCTCGTCGCCGATTCGATTCGAGGACACTTCGGCTCCCGCGCCGGATTCCGGCTCCATAGACGCTCCCGAGAACCCGGACGCACCCGTGTCGGAGCTTGCGGCCGTTCCGATCGATCCTCCGTCGGACGCGGGGCGCCTCACCCTGTGGCTGCGCCTCTTCCGCACCTCGAAGAAGCCCGACGTCGTTTCAAAGGCGGAAGCGATGCTGAGCGTGGAAGTTCGCCGCGCCCTCGACGGGAACGAGAGCGCCGTCGGCATCTGGGCGCTCGCCCTGGAGCTCGCGCGAACGCCTGAAGAGCGCAGTCTCGTGCTCACCGAGCTCGATCGCAGCTGGACCCGGGGCGAATGGTCCCCCGCGACGGCGGAGTCGGTGGCGGCGATGCTCGTGGAGCACGACGTCGCCGCGGCCCAACGCTGGCTCGGGCGCCTCGACGAGGCGGCGAGCTTCGCGGCGGTCGAGAGGCGGGCCCGCCTGCTGATCCGCCTGAAGGAACCTGCACGAGCACGACTCGAATGGACCGCGGCCCGTGCCCGGCTGGCGTTCTCGCGCGACGAGGAGCTGCGGGCCTTCGATGCGTGGCGCCACATCCAGGACCCTGCGGCGGCCCCTCCGGGAACTCCCGCCGCCTGGTTGTCGGCCCTGGAATTCTGGAAGAAGAAAGCGAGCGACCTCGATGTGTGGGGCGACACGCTCGCGGCGCATCTGGTCCGGCATCCCTACGATGCTCTCGCGGCGCGGGTCGTCCTGCGCAGCCTGGCCCCGGCCCGGGAGGAGTTCGTCGCTCCAGCCCTGCCCCTGCTCGCCAATCCAGGCGAGGTCCCCGCGCTGCGCATCGCGCGCCACGAATTCCGCCGCTCGGAACGCTCCGCCCGGCATGTCCTGGGTCAGGTCGACGTGGACGCGACCGACCTGAGAAGACGCCGCTTCTTCCGGGCCGAGATCGACGGCGCGTTGAGCGACGTCGCGCGGATCGCGGCGAAGACCTCCGACGCCTCGCTGCTCGAACGCTCCCTCGCCCAGCTCCAGCAGCGAAACGCTCCCGGCGTGCACGCGCTTCGAACAGAGCTCGGCGTCATGGAGAGGAAGAACGCCGCACGGCCGCAGACCGTGATCGCGACCGGCGCCTCGTTCCAGGCGCTCCGGCCGCGCGATCTCACCTGGGATGTCTATACCCGGATCCTGAACACCGAGGAGGTCCCGTGAAGTTCGTTCTCGCCCCCCTGCTCCTCGCCGGCTCGCTGCTCGCGCAGCCGGCCGCTCCAGCGAAACCCGTCGGGGCGTCCGCACCGCTGCCGCTGCCCGAGGCTCC
>JBDSFL010000683.1:0-5248 GCA_039919545.1 Thermoanaerobaculia bacterium
ATGAGCGAGAGCACGCACGACGCCACGGCGTCGTGCACGAGGCCCGCATAGGGATACCCGACCACTCCGACCGCCAGCAGAAAGGCGCCGACGACATAGACCGGGGCGTAGTGGATCCAGCCGAGGAAAGCGGCGGGCTCGAAGAGGTCGACGCTGCGGGGCCGCCGAAACGTCGAGGCCACGGCGAGGGTCGACAGGCCGACCCAGGGAAGCAGCGTGAGCGGGTGCAGCGCGACCACGAGGCGAGCCGCGCCCCCGGAGGCGAGGGTGAGCAGGATCGCCAGGAAGATGGCTGTCCGTGCGGGCATGCGATCACCGTCGAGCTGCATGTGGCGTCTCGGAGGATAACTCCCGCGCAAACCCGTCGGAATCCTCGATGCGCCCATTAGGATAGGCGGACCGTGCCCGTGATCCTCGGTCTGAACGCGTACCACCCGGGAGCCTCGGCGGCCCTGCTGATCGACGGCGTTCCGATCGCGGCCGTGGCCGAGGAGCGACTCAACCGCATCAAGTACTACGGCGGGTTCCCCTCTCGCGCGGTGAGCCTCTGTCTCGAGATGGCGGGCCTCGGCCTCGCCGATGTCGATGTGGTGGCCGTCGGCCGCGATTCATCCGCGAATCTCGGCCGCAAGATCGAGTACACGCTCCGCCACCCGGCGAAGCTCCTCAACCTGATTCAGATCCGAGCCCACGGGGGACGCCTCGACGACCTCAAGACGACAGTGGCCGACGAGTGCGGCGTTGCGCACGAGCGCCTGCGCTTCACCGTCGAGCACGTCGAGCATCATCTGGCCCACACGGCCAGCGCCTATTTCGGCTCACCCTGGGAACGCTCGGCCGGCATCACGATCGACGGCTCGGGTGACTTCGTCACCTGCCTGATGAGCGAGTGCGTGGGGCCCGACATCAAGCCGCTGCGCCGCATCTACGTGCCGCACTCCCTCGGCTCTCTCTACACCGCGGTCTGCCAGTTCATCGGCTTCACGGGGTATGGCGATGAAGGCAAGGTCATGGGCCTGGCGCCTCTCGGCACGGACCGCTACACCGACTTCTTCCGCGAGATGGTGTGCCTCACGAGCACGGGCCTCGAGCTCGACGACCGCTACTTTCTCCCCTTCGGCGCCAATCAGGGAATTCGCCTCGACGAGCGCGGCGAGCTGGTGATCGACCGTCTCTACTCGGATCTGTTCGTCCGCCGCTTCGGCGAGCCCCGCGTCCCGCACGCCGAGATCACCGAACGGGACCGCGATCTCGCGTTCTGCCTGCAGAAGCGCTTCGAGGAGGCCTACATGCATCTCCTGAAGATGCTCCACGGTCTCGTCCCGGTCGACCGCGTGGCCCTGGCTGGCGGCTGCGCGCTCAACAGCGTGGCCAACGGGGCGCTGCTGCTGGACACCCCGTTTCGACACACCGAGATTCATCCGGCCGCCGGTGACGAGGGGCTGGCGCTCGGCGCCGCGCTCTACGTGAGCAACTCCGTCCTTCGCGAAGGCAAGCGCTGGCAGATGCAGGGGGCGTCTCTGGGCCCGGAGTTCGCTGCCGAGACGATCGCTCTGGCCCTTTCGCGGGCGGGGTACACCCCTGAACCGCTCGAACGCGACGAGCTGCTGCGCCAGACGGCGGCGGAGATCGCGGGCGGCAAGGTGGTCGGCTGGTTTCAGGGCCGGATGGAGTGGGGGCCGCGGGCCCTGGGCAACCGGTCGATCCTGGCGCACCCGGGACTCGCGACGATGAAGGACACGCTGAACGCGCGCATCAAGCATCGGGAATGGTTCCGGCCCTTCGCGCCGTCGGTGCTGGAAGAGCGTCAAAGCGAGATCTTCGAGCAGAGTCATCCCTCACCGTTCATGCTCCACGTCTCCAGGATCCGACCCGAGTGGCGCGAGAGGCTGTGTGCCGTCAATCACGTCGACGACACGGGCCGTCTGCAGACGGTGAGCCGGAAGGACAACCCGCTCTACTACGACCTCATCGTGGCCTGCGAACGCCTGACCGGATTGCCGGTGGTGCTCAACACGAGCTTCAACGAGAACGAGCCCATCGTGTGCACGCCCGACGAAGCGATCGACTGCTTCCGGCGCACCCGCATGGACGCCCTCGCGATCGGACCTTACCTGTGCCGGAAGCCTTCCCCCGACTGACCGTGGCCGTGGGCGCGCCCTCGCCCGGCCGCGCGCTCTACGTCGACGAACAAGGGACGATCTATGCATCCCGAGGCTACCGCGTCTTTCGTTCCGAGGACCGCGGCGCGAGCTGGACGCCAGACGGCACGATCCCGGAGGCGGGGTGGAAACGCCTCGCATCTTCTAGTCGCCTCGGCTCGCGCCTGATGCGGCGGCAGATCCTCGCGCTCACGGTCCTGGCGGACGGGGCGCGAATCGCGGTGGGGCGCGAGGGGATCTATCGCGCAGGCCCCGCGAGCGACCGTTTCGAGCTCACCTTCCGCGTCGTGCGGGGCTCGCGGCCGCTGAACCTGGCCGTGGACGATCAGGGGAATGTCCTGTTCGGCGAGTACGGCGAGCTCGGCGGCGAGGAGGTGAAGATCTACGTCTCCTCCGACGGCGGGCGGACGTTCCAGGCGGGATTCGCGTTCCCGCGGGGTGCGATCCGCCACGTCCACAACGTGATTCCCGACGGCGACCAGACGTGGGTTCTCTGCGGAGACTCCGATGAGCAGGCCGGAATCGCGGCGCTGTCGGGCGGCTTCAGGAATCTCGACTGGCTGCGCCGCGGCGACCAGAGCGCTCGTGCCGTCGGCCTGCTGGTGAGCGCGGAGGCGCTCACGTATGGAACCGACTCGGACCGCGAGCGCAACTTCATCGTCCGGCTGGAGAAAGAATCCGGACGTCTGACGCGCTTGCTCGAGGTCGAGGGGAGCTCGCTGTACGCGACGTCGTTCGGAGCGCTGCAGCTGATCGCAACGACCGTGGAGCCGAACCCCCGCTGCCCTTCGCCGATCGCCAGCCTCTACGGCAGCCTGGACGGGGAGCGCTGGGAGCGGCTGCGCTCGTTTCGCAAGGATGCGTGGCACCCCACGCTGTTCCAGTTCGGGACGATCGTCCTGCCTGCGTCCCGCTGCGCGCTGCCGCACGGCGCCTTCAGCGGTCAGGCGCTGCAGGGCTTCGACGACCGCATGGCGACGCTCACGCTGACGGACGTGCCGGAGCGCCGTTCCGGCGAGCCGTGACGTAGATGCTGTCCGCGAAGCGGCGCATGAAGGGGAGCGCCAAGCTCATCCGCCGGAGCAGCCCGGAAGACCGGACGACCATTCGATAGCGCAGCGGCAGGATGGCGACGTCGCTGCTCTGGATGCCGAGCCCGAAGTAGGCGTCGACGGACAGCGAGGTCGGTCCGATGAGCCGCGTGAAAACGCTCTTCATCTCGGCGAGCGTCCAGTACCGGATGTCGTCGAACTTCACCGGCGCCCGGAATCCCCGGCGCGCGTAGTTGGTGAGGCTGCGAACGCCGTAGAGGTGCGCCAGCTGGATGAAGACCGTCGCACCCGGCCGCACGACGCGGCCGAGCTCCGCGAGCGCCAGCTGCGCGAGATCCTTGTCGATGTGCTGGAGCACCCCGTACGAGAAGCCGACGTCGAAGATCGCCGGGGCGAAGGGGAGGTACCGGGCGTCCGCCACCACGAACCGTCCGGCGAGACCCAGCTGTGCGCAGACTCTCCGCGCCGTGATGACCGCGCCGAGAGAGGGATCGATCCCCACCACGTCGTAGCCCAGCCGCGCGGCCGCGATGCTCCAGCGTCCCCAGTTGCAGCCGATGTCGAGGAGCCTTGCCCCGTGCCCTGGCGGCAGGCGCAGCTCCGGAATGGGGTAGGACGTCAGCCGTCCGATCACCGGCGCATAGAGACGACCGCACGTCTTGGCGATCGACATCTGGACGACCGGGTCCACGGGACCCGGCGGCAGACGCCGCAGCTGCTCGCGCTCGTCGGGGTCGATGCCCAGCGTATCGGCGTAGGGGATCTCGTCGGGCGCGCTGCCCGCATCTTGCGCATTCGCTCGCGTGAGGGATGCCGACGCGACCCACAACGTCTGCTCTACCTCCGAAAGCAGCATCACCGGAATGCCGTCCACCACCGGATAGCGATGTCCCTGACCACAGACCAGGACGCTCTCGTGAAGGTCCAGGCCGAGGTGGTCGCGGGGGCAGACCAGGTTGTCGCGTAGCCACTGATCCATGGAGCTCCGAGCGATGAGTTCGCGCGCTTGAGACGGGTGTTTTCGGACGGGCGTCCGCTTGCGGATCGAACCGGGTGTGAGGCAGTCTAGCGGTCCATGGCTCGCTGGCGGTGAATATCCTCCTCGTCTCCCAGTACTTCTGGCCCGAGGGATTTCGCGTCAACGACCTGGTCGCCGGGTGGGAGGAGCGCGGGCACAACGTCACCGTGCTGACCGGGATTCCCAACTATGCCGCGGGCCGGCCCTATCCCGGCTACACCGCCTTCGGACCGTCCACCGAGACCTTCGGCCGCAGCCGCGTCGTGCGGGTCCCGCTCGTGCCGCGCGGCCGCGGCGGACGCCTGCGCATGGCGGCGAACTACGTATCGTTCGCGCTCGCCGCGTCGCTGCTCGGGCCGGGCCGCTGCCGCGGGCCCGTCGACCTGATCTTCGTGTTCCAGATGTCTCCGGTCACGATGGCGATTCCCGCCGTGATCCTGCGCCGCCTCCGGCGCGTGCCGATGGCCCTGTGGGTCCAGGATCTCTGGCCCGAGACGCTCGTGGCGGCGAAAGCCGTCCGCTCGCCATTGCTGCTGGGGCTCGTCGAGCGGCTCGTGCGCGCGCTCTACCGCCGCAGCGACCTGGTGCTCGTCCAGTCGGAGAAGTTTGTCGAGCCCGTCGTACGGCGCGGGGCGGATGCCGCCCGGGTCCGGTATCTTCCCAACTGGGCAGAATCCTTCTACCGCCCCGTCCCGCTGGCCAAGGACGGCGACGACCCGGTCTCTCTCCCGCGCGGGTTCGTGATCCTCTTCGCGGGAAATCTCGGCGAGGTCCAGTCGCTCGAGACGATCGTCGAGGCGGCCGCGCTCGTCCGGAGCGAGGCGCCGCAGATCCAGTGGGTGTTCATGGGCGTCGGCCGGCGGCGTGCCTGGCTGGAGGAAGAGATCCTCCGCCGCGGCCTCGGCGCCAGCGTCCACCTGCGCGACGCGCGGCCCGCCGAAGCGATGCCCGTCTGGGCCGCTGCCGCCGACGCGTTGCTCGTGACCCTGCGTGCCGACCCCGTGCTCGCACTCACC